>NZ_AOME01000051.1:0-122012 GCF_000336935.1 Halococcus salifodinae DSM 8989
TGTGTATAAGAGACAGACACCGAACAGGGCGGATCACGGCTCGCCGGCGAGGTCGCGTTCTCGACGCCTGACGATCGATGCACCGTCGTCGAGAGCTTCGCCGAACTCCTCGATAGAGAGTACGAGGCCGTCGAACGCCGTGACGGCGCGCTGGTGGCGCGTGAAACGGCGTTCGACCCCGCGGCGGCACGCGACGCGGGCGTGCCGGAGGGACCGGCGTTCGGCCGACTCGCCGACGGTGAGGCCGTCACGGTCGACGGCCGGACGATCGAACCCGAGGGAGTCCACGAACGGCGCGAACGGCGATTTCCGCTCGACGAGTACAATGACACACCTCGAACAGAAGGGGAAAGATAAATAGCCGCCGTGCGTCATGCGGTCATAAATGGATTCGATCATCGAGGATGCCATCGACGAGACCCCGGCGAACGACGAGCGCGACGGCCGCGAGACACCAGCGGGCGAGCGCGAGAGGGGCACGATGACCAACGAAGAGCTCGCGGGAGTCGTCGACGATCTCAAGACACAGATCACGGTGGTCGGCTGTGGCGGTGCGGGCTCGAACACCGTCACCCGGATGGACAAGGAGGGGATCCACGGCGCGAAACTGGTCGCCGCCAACACCGACGCTCAGCACCTCGTCGAACAGGTCCAGGCCGACACCAAGATCCTGATGGGCCGCGAGCGCACCGGTGGGCGTGGCGCGGGCTCAGTACCAAAAATCGGCGAGGAGGCCGCGCGTGAGACCCTGGACGACATCCGGGAGTCGATCGATGGTTCGGACATGGTCTTCGTGACGGCGGGCCTCGGCGGCGGCACCGGTACCGGTGCGGCCCCGGTGGTCGCCCAGGCCGCCCAGGAGGCGGGCGCGCTCACGATCGCGATCGCCACGATCCCGTTCACCGCGGAGGGCGAACGTCGGCGCTCGAACGCCGACGCCGGCCTCGAACGACTCCGTGCGGTCTCCGATACCGTGATCGTCGTCCCGAACGATCGGCTGCTCGAATACGCGCCGAACCTCCCGCTCCAGGACGCGTTCACGATCTGTGATCGCGTGCTGATGCGCTCGGTCAAGGGGATGACCGAACTCATCACGAAGCCCGGCCTGGTGAACGTCGACTTCGCCGACGTTCGCACCGTGATGGAGAACGGCGGCGTCGCGATGATCGGTCTCGGCGAGTCCGACTCGGAGAACAAGGCTCGCGACTCGATCCAGTCGGCGCTTCGCTCGCCGCTGCTGGATGTGGAGTTCAAGGGCGCGAGCTCCGCGCTGGTCAACGTGGTCGGCGGTCCCGACATGAGTATCGAGGAGGCAGAGGGTGTCGTCGAGGAGATCTACGACCGGATCGATCCCGACGCCCGGATCATCTGGGGCGCGTCGGTCGACGAGAGCTTCAGCGGTACGATGGAGACCATGATCGTGGTCACGGGCGTCGAGTCGCCCCAGATTTACGGCCAGTCCGACCTCGCCGACGAGACCGGCCGGGTCGACAACGACATCGACTACGTGGAGTAGTCCGCGAACGCTGCCGCGATCGCTTCGTTGGTCGGGGTACAGCACCGCTAGCCGTCGGATGGTTGACTTTTTGTTCAACACGACCGCAAGCTCTCGCCGAGCGCCCCGTCGAAATCGATCGCTGACAGTCGGTGAAAAGCCGGCTCCGCACGGTCTCCGTCAGCAGTGTTCTCGACCGAAACCGACGAGCAGCGTTCTCAGCGGTCTCGGTCGTGTCGAACTGCAAGCACGGTGGCTGCGAGCACCGCGAGCAGCGCTGCGGCGGGGCCGAATCCCGGACCATCACTCGACGATGTCGGCGTTTCGGTCGCATTCGCGCCGCTGGCGTTCGCCGTATCCGTCGTGGTCGTCGGCTGGTGAGTCGTCGTCGATGCGCGTGTCGTCTCGATCGTCGTTTCCGGTGGTGTTGTCGTGGTTGCCGTGGCGGTTGCGGTCGTCGTCTGCGTGGCGGTCGGCGTTTGCGTCGACGTTGCGGTGGGTGTTGGTGTCGGTGTCGCGGTCGGAGTTGGTGTTGGTGTCGGCGTTGCAGTCGGGGTTGGCGTCGGTGTCGCAGTAGGTGTCGGCGTCGATGTTTCGGTCGGCGTCGCGCTCGCCGTCGCGCTTCCTTCCGTCCCGAAGATCGCGATCGTCGCGGGCTGGGGGACGCCATCCGCGGAGACGGTGTTCGCCTCCGGATCGGCTGCCGAACCGTCGAGCTTCGACCACGCGTTGCCGTTGTCATCGCTACTCCAGAGTGCGAGTGAGGACTCGCTCACGCCGCTCGCGTCGTCGTCTGTGTACTGGACCGAGAGCGAGAGCGACCCCGTATCACCGTAAACGGTCGTCCGAATGGTCGTCCCGACGGGTTGCTGGTCGGACGGGGCGTTATCGGGGACACCGAGCGCGCGCACGCCGACGTTCGTCCCCGAGAGATCGACCGTCACCGGCCCCATGTCGAGGTTCGTCACCGTGGTGTCCGAATCGCTGCCCGGCGTGAACTTGTCCGAGTAGAAATCCCAGAGGGAGTTGTTCATCGCAGTGTTGTCCGCGAACCGATTGCCGGTGCTGGCGCGCTGGACGTGCAGACCGTATTTGTTGTCGTTTGCCGTGTTCTCCGTGATCGTGTTGTCGCTCGACTGTTTGACCTGGATTCCGAGACCGTTCGTCCGGACGGTGTTCCCCCGAACGGTGGTCTGATCGGTGTCAAGTAGCGTGATACCCTCGGTCGCGCCGGTTGCGGTGATGTCCGCTATCGTCCCGTTCTCGACGTTCCGAAAGAGCACACCACGGGTGAAGCCCGCCGTCTCCACCCCCGTGACCGTGACGCCGGAGAGCGTCGACGCTCCTGCGACGGCGACGCCGACGCCCGAATCACCACCCGTGATCCGGTGGCCGTCGCCATCGAGAGTAACGTCGCTCGCCACAATCTGGATACATTCGTCGCCGTCGGCCGAGAGATCCGTCGTGAGTGTGTACGTTCCCGATGTATCGATCGTGGCACACGAGTCGATTCCGGTGGTCGATTGTGCGCCAGCGACCCCGATCGGAGCCGTGACGGCACCGAGAACCACGACGAGAACGCCGACAGCCACTCGTAACGTTACCATCGAGTTCCTCCACGGCGTCGTTGATTCATCAACTCAGATAGGTTGCTGGCGAGGCGGTATCTATCTCGTGTTCTCGGGATCGAACCACGCGGTGGTCGTTCGGTGTCACAAGATAGAAATCCTTCCGGGGGCTATCGGCTACAAATGGACATCAAGTACGACCTTTCGAGCTATACGCGAGTGTTGAAACTCGCCAGCACCCCCGACTGGGAGGAGTTCTCACAAATCGCGCTCATCGCGGGTGCGGGGATCGTCCTCGTGGGCATCCTCGGGTTCCTGATCGCCCTCGTGATGGGCTTCGTGCCGGGAGGACTCTGAGATGAGCGTGTACGCCGTGAAGACCACCGCGAGCCAGGAGCGTACGGTGGCGGATATGATCATGAACCGCGAAGAAAACGACATCCACGCCGCGCTCGCGCCCGACTCGCTCACGAGCTACGTGATGGTCGAGGCCGACGACCACGCGATCCTCGAACGCGTGCTCGACGAGATCCCCCACGCCAGAAATCTCGTGCCGGGCGAGTCCTCGATCGCGGAGGTCGAACACTTCCTCTCGCCGAAACCCGACGTCGAGGGGATCGCCGAAAGCGACATCGTCGAGCTCATCGCCGGCCCGTTCAAGGGCGAGAAGGCCCAGGTCCAGCGCATCGACGAGGGCAAAGACCAGGTGACGGTCGAACTCTACGAGGCGACCGTTCCGATCCCCGTCACGGTCCGTGGCGACCAGATCCGCGTGTTGGACTCGGAAGAACGCTGAAAGCGTTCCTCAAGCAGTCAGCGCGGCGGAGCCGCGTTGAATATAGCGAGGAGCGATAGCTCCTCGAACACCCGAACGGCGGGTTTCACCCGTGAGAACGCGGAAGAACGTTGAATCGCCGTCCTGAACGTTCCACTATCGGGGTACGATCGTTCGATTCAGTCAGCAGCGTTCGTTGCGAGAAGCGTCGCACAGCCCACGAGCGTCGATATCTGCGTCGACTCTACCGTTCCGTCCCGTCGGACGGCGACCTTGACGCCGAGGCTGTTGCAGGTGTCGACCACGAAATCGATCGTTGTTGGTTCGTCGCCACCGACACCGACACCGAGCGTGTATTCTTCGGGCTTTGCGACCCCGATCTCGGCGTAAGCGTCGGGTTCGAGCCGGAACGTCTCTTCGAAGACGGCGTTGCCACCGCGTTCCGAAACGGTGGTCCGAACCGCTCGGGACGTCCCGGCGTCGTTCCAGACGGCAATCGTTCCGGAGCCGTCGCCGGAGGAGTCGTCGCCGATGGTCGCTGTCTCCTGTGCCCGGTTCCGCGTCGAGTTGATCTGGATGAACGTCTTACTCACCTCATCCGGTTCCGTGCCCCGAGTGGAGATATCCGAAGTCGTTGCTGGCGATCGATTCGCTGTGGTTGTCGGTTCCGGCGAACCCGACGACTCCCGGGACCGCATCGTGGTGGGGTCGGCCGACCCACCATCCCCGCGAACACATCCGGCGAGGATCGCACTCAGGCCGATCGAGAGGACCGTTCGTCGCCCGATTTTCGACGACTCGCCAACCATAGTTCAGTCTGTCGAACCATCGAAATAAGTCTTCTGACGTTCGTGCGTCGAAAGCGGCTGGGCCGCCGTGTCGATGAATACGGACCGTCGTCTTCCCTGTCCGCACCGCCGACGGGTTTTTACTCTTCGCTGTATGATGCGTAAATCGCATGATTTTCCGGTTCGTCTGAACGGGTCCGTCCCGCGCTGTCGTTCGTTCCGATCGTCACAGCGCCGTCGACGCCGGGCCGAGCCCGCTTTCTACGCCGACTAGCGGTCAGCGACCGCAACGGGCGTGGCACGTCTCGCAGCCAATCACAGACCCTTCCACGACACATGACGAACGACACAACTACCGACGAACCGGACGAATCGACCGACGACCGACGGAACGAACTGGCCGCCGTCGCGGACCGACTCGCCGACCGAGCGACGACGATCGAAACCACCGATCCCACGGCCGATCTCACGGACCTAGAACCGATCGGTGACGCGCTTGCCGGCGCACGTATCGTTGGGCTCGGCGAAGCCACCCACGGAACGCGGGAGTTCTTTCGACTGAAACACCGGCTCGTCCGCGGCCTCGTCGAGCGGCAGGGTCTCCGGCTGTTCGCCATCGAGGCGAACCTGCCCGAGACGCTCGCGATGAACGACTACGTACTCCACGGCGAGGGTACACCGGAGGAAGCACTCGACGGGATGTACTTCTGGACGTGGAACACCGAATCGGTCGTCGCGCTCGCCGAGTGGCTCCGCGGGTTCAACGAGGGACGACCGCTCGACGATCGGGTGCGCTTCCACGGTATCGACGCACAGTACACCTCGGGCGCGGTCGGACGACTTGACGCGTTCCTCGCCACGGCCGACCCCGATCTGCGCGCCGCGGTAGACGCGGATCTCGCCGCGGCAGATGACAAGGGTGAGACCACCGAGGAGCACATGAGCGCCCACGATCCAGACGCCACGGACCGACTGATAGAACGGCTCACGACTGCCTTCGACGAGCGGACCCCGGCGTACGCCGCCGCGACGAGCGAGCGGACGACCGTCCTCGCCCGCCGGTGTCTCGATACCATCGAGCAAGCGCGGGCCCGACGGGTCGCCTACGAGAGCGAGAGTCAGGAGGCCGCAATGCGGGTCCGCGAAGCGGCGATGGCGGATAACGTCGACTGGCTCCTCGACCGCGAATCCTCCGACCGGCTGGCGCTGTGGGCCCACGACAGTCATCTCTGCCGGACGGAAAACCACGCCAAGCGGTTCGGTGCGGTGGCGTCGCTCGGGAACCGTCTCGCCGATCGGTACGGCGAGGACTACTACCCGCTCGGGTTCGACTTCCTCGGCGGCGAGTTTCGCGCTATCGGTGTTCGACTGACCGAGGACAGCGAGCGTGCCACGTGGTCACTTGACGAGCCGCCGGCCGATTCGGTGACACGTGCGTTCGCTGCGATCGGCGCGGAGCTGGCGTTTCTCGATTTCGGCACGCTCGACGCCCAGGAACGGGCGTGGTTCGACGAGCCGCGTGCCAAGCGTGAACTCGGGGCCGTCTACTACGGTTCTGACGGGCCGGCCGACGACGCGGCGGACGGTCAGGCGACACACAACGAGTGGCGATCGCTCACCGAGGCGTTCGACGGACTCGTGTTTGTCCGCGAGACGACGGCGACACGGCCGCCGGAGTAAGGCCAATCGTCGCGTCACGACCTCGGTGTGGCCCGACCAGCAAGTGGAGAGCTATCGGTCGGACGCCATCGTCATCGCGTCGTCGCGGGACGGCCCACCTGATGCAATCGAACGAGCACGATTCGATGGAGTCACGACCACAGGTCGAACGAGTTAACCGCCGTCTGCGAGAACCGGAACTGTAGGTCAGCCGTGAGCGAGTCCCGCATCGACGTCCACGTCAAAGTCCTCGATCAGCGAGTGGTCCGCCGGGCCAAACGCTACGGTCTCGACGTCGTGGTGTACGCGCCGCATTTCACCCGCCTGCCCGAGATTCGGGCCAGAGCCCGCGCGTTTTCCGACGACGATCTGCTGGTGGTGCCGGGTCGGGAACTGTTCACCGGGTCGTGGCGGGATCGCCAGCACGTGCTCGCCATCGGCCTTGCCGATCCAGTACCCGACTTCCTCACGCTCGATGGAACGATGGCCGAACTCCGCCGCCAGAACGCGGCGGTGTTGGTCCCCCATCCCGAGTTCCTGAACGTGGGCCTCGACGCTGCCGCCATCGATCGCCACCGCGCGACCATCGACGCCGTCGAGATCGACAACGCAAAATACTGGCCGCATCACGCCCGGCGGGCGCGCGAGATCGCCGATCGGTTCGCACTCCCCGCCTTCGGCTCGTCGTACGCCCACCGTCGCGGGACCGTCGGCGAGATCTGGACCGCGTTCGACGAGTCGATCGAGACCGAGGCCGACCTCGTGGCGGCGTTTACCGAAGACGCGCCACGCCGAGTTCAGCAACGTCGTGGCGCGATCCATTGCATCCGGCGGGCAGCGGAGTTCGCCCATCTCGGCTACGAGAACTCGTGGGGGAAGTTCGATCGACTCGTCCTCCCCGGCCAAACGGCGACCCATCCGCAGCGCGAGCACTACGAAGGTCGGTTCGACGAGCTGTCCGTTTACTGATCGTCGGGATCCGAGAGCGGAGTGGGCGGCAAAAACAATACGATCTAGCGGCGGCGAAGCGCGAGGACGGCGGCTCCGAGGAGGGCGGCGATGGCGGCGCTCGTCCCGAATCCGGGGCCGAACGCGCCACTGTTGTCCCCGGATTCGTTGGCGGTTCCGTTCGTTGCGGTCGTCCCGCCCGATTCGTCACTCCCACCCGTCGTCGTGGTCGGTGTGGCGATCGTCGTCTCCGTTGCTGTTGGCGTCGGCGTCGCGGTCGCCGTCGGCGTTGGTGTTGGGGTCGGGGTCTCAGTCTTGCCCAGCGGCGCGAGGACCGACGCGTTCTCCGGGGATGGGACGGTCGCCACGACGCGGTTGCTGGTGAGGTTGACGTAGTTCACGCCGGGAACCTGCTGCCAGGTGCCGTCGTAGTTCCATAGTCGGATCGATCGCTCGGTGATGTTCGCACTGGTAACGGTCTCGTCGGTGTAGGGGACGGCGAGTTCGAGCGAGGCGTTCGGCGCGGTGGCGACCGCACCGAGGAACTGGCCGACGTTCGTTCGGTTTTCGGTGCCGAGCGGCGGGTTGGAGACGCCCGTGAATGCGACGTCGCTCGCGGTGAACGAAACCGTCGCCGAGCGGGTCGTGAGGTTCGTCGCTTGGGTGTTCGTGGCGTTGCCTGCGGTGTAGAGGCTCCATCGGCTGTTGTTGACCGCGGTGACGCTTTCGAGCCGTGTGTCGTCCGATCCCACGAGCTGGACCCCGTTGCGGGCGTTCGCGCTCGCGTTGACGTCCTGAATGACTCCGCCGTTCACGTCGCGGTAGGCGACCCCGGACGTCCAGTCGGTCGTCGTCACGTTTCGGACGGTGACGTTCGCGGTCGTCGTGAGCGAGTTGTTGACTCGGACACCGACGCTTGCCGTCCCGTTCGTTCCGTTAGTGGCGTTCGAGGCCGCGTTCGGCCCGGCATCGATCGTGTGACCGCCGCCGTCGAAGACGACGTCGCTCGACAGGATCTGGATGCAGGTGTCGGCGGAGCTGTTCGTGACGTTTTCGGTGAGAACGTAGCTGCCGTCGTCGGCGATCGTCCGACAGGAATCGATCGGGATCGGGCCGCCCCCGGACTGGGCGCTCGCGGTGCCGACGGGTGCGACGCCGACGACACCCGCGACCGACGCCACGAGGACGAGGCAGGCGACGACCACAGCGTGTTTCGATGAACCCATCACTCGTGGGGACGACTGGCGCGTAGCCCATACCAGTTCTGTTCTGTGCTGGACGATCGCGGGTCGGTGCGCCGTCGAGACACTGGCGAGCAGGCGTCAGAACACGCCCGCCGCGCGCAGGCCGTCGGTGAAAAGCTGTTGGGGAGCGTCGGCCGCGAGCACCGCGGCGACGGCGATCTCGACGCCGGTGATGAGGAGGACCACCACGGTTGCGTACCGGCTGCTGACTCGGACGCCGACCGGGAGATCGAACTCGGTGCTGTCGAGCGGGTACAGCAGCGCGAGTCCTCGCTTCGTCCCGAGCAGATCGAGCACGTAGTGGGTCGCCACGCCGATCCACACCAGTTCGAGGTTGTCGAAGTAGAGCGGGTACGCGACGAACAGCCCGAGCGTCGCGAGGTTGTGGAACGTCTTCCGATGGCTCCCGAACGCGGTGTCGATATCGGGGACCAGCGCCCCGAGCACCACCGGGACCGCGAACCCGACGACCGCGCGCGCGGTGGCGGCGTCGCCGGCAGGATGGGCGAGATACGCGAGTCCGACGCTCAACACGAGCGCGTTCAGGACGTGGCCCTTCTTGTTCATCGTCCGGATGCCTCCTGACTCATCGTGACCGACAACTCATCCCGTTCATCGAATACCCCGACGCCCGGCAGCGGTTAAGCCGTGTCGTTCGAGTTCGGGTTCCGGCGCTCATCGAGCTGTTCGAGCACCGCCCTGAGCGCGCGCTCGGCGATTTTTCGCTTGACCTCGCGGCGCGACCCCTCGAAAACATGGTGTTCGGTCGCCGCAGCCGAGTCGCCAGTTCCCCATCCGCCGGCGTAGGCGACGCCGACATGAACTGTGCCGACGGGTTTCTCGTCGGTGCCGCCGTCGGGCCCCGCGATCCCGGTCGTGGCGACGCCCCACGTCGTGTCGGCGGTGTCGCGCGCGCCGCGTGCCATCGCGCGAGCGACCGGCGCGCTGACCGCGCCGTGGGCATCCAAATCTTCGCGCGGAACGGCGAGCAGCGCGCGCTTGGCCCGCGAGGAGTAGGTCACGAGCGAGCGATCGAAGTAGTCGCTCGATCCCGGGACGTCGGTGAGCAGCGAGCCGACCAGTCCCCCAGTACACGACTCTGCGACCGCGATCGTCGCGTCGGTCTCCCGGAGTGCGTCGCCGAGGCGCTCCTCAATCGGTGGTTCGTTCGGGTCCTGGGCCATGTGCGATCAGTCGTTCCTCTCGGACAAGAGACCGGTGGTCGGGTGAGATTCAGAGGAGCGGTGGCGCGCGGCTGCGCCGAGCGGGACGGCTCTGTCGTCCCGCTGGCCGTGCGAACGGGCCATGCGCGGCGCTACGCGCCGCGAATTCGAGGCGGCGAAACCGCCTCGCGCCGCCCGTGAGCAGACGCCGTTTATCGGCGCGCAACTCTCGTGCGAGGGATGACTGAGTGAGTGAACGAGCGAAGGAATCGGTTGGGGTGGCGTGTGGCCTACGTTTCTCATTTGTGACGGGATTCGTCTGGCATGCGAGGCGACAGTAGCGTTGGAGACTGCGAGTGGTCCCTGAACACCTTGAGCGACAGAGCATCGAGGCGAAAGACCGAGTACGGGCCGGGCCAGTACACGAGTATGAACTACGAGACGCCGCAGTTCTTCCGGGTGATGCAGTACGCGGCGGCCGCCGACCGCGACGTGATCGACATGGTGAGCGGCAACCCCGACTGGGAGGCCCCCGCCGGGATCGCCGAGGGACTCCACGAGTACGCCGATCTCGGTGGGACGGACTACCAGTACCCGCCGAGCGAGGGGCTGGCCGAACTCCGCAAGGAAACCGCCGCCAGGCGAAACGTCGAACCCGAGTCGGTGATCGTCACGAACGGTGCGGGCGAGGCGAACCATCTCGCGCTGGCGGCGGCGCTCGATCGCGATGCGGGCTCGGAAGTACTCCTCACCGACCCGGTCTACCCTTACTATCCCGGCAAGACGAGGCTCCTCGGCGGCGTTCCGCGATCCGTGCCGGTCGACAACGATGGCCGGCTCGATCCAGCGGCCGTCCGCGAGCGCGCCAACTCGGACACCGCCGCGATCGTCGTCAACACGCCAAACAACCCGACGGGGGCGGTCTACCCCGAAGAAACGATGACCGAACTCGTCGCGATCGCCGAGGACTGTGGCGCGGTGCTCGTGAGCGACGAGGTGTACGACCACTTCGATTTCTCGGGCGACTTTTCGAGCGCGCTCGGGGTCGACTCCGCTCACCGGGTCGTGACGAACTCCTTCTCGAAGTCGATGGCAATCACGGGGTTTCGGGTCGGATACGGAATCTTCCCGCCGGCGCTCCGGGACGCGGCGCGCACACGACACATGCTTGCGAACGTCACCGGCACCCGTCCGGCGCAGTACGCCGTCCTCGAAGCACTGCGCTCGACCGATCGCGAGTACTACGCCGCGAACCGCGATCGGCTCGAAAAGCGCGTCGCGACGTTCACCGACGCGCTCGACGATTCGGGAGCGGAGTACACTACTCCAGACGGTGCGTTCTACGTGATGGCGCGCTTTGCGGGGTTCCCGGGCACGATGGCGAACGCCGAGCGGCTGATCGACGAAGCCGGCGTCGCCGGGATGCCCGGTGAGACGTTCGGTGAAACTCGTGAGGATTGGTTCCGGTTCGCACTCGTCACGCCCGATGTTACGGACGCGGCTCGACGGCTGGCCGAATTCTTCGAGTGACTGTGCCGATCGAGTTTCGAGGTGCTGTGGCGCGCGGCTACGCGCCCGCTGCTCGCGGGCGCGCAACTCCCGTGTGAGGTCTGTGCGAGCGGTGCGACCATAGGGAGCACCTCGATGCGAATAGCGCGAGACCTTCGGTCTCGCGAACCGTTCGAGCGGGCCTTCGGCCCGCGAGAAGACGGCGAACGAAGTGAGCCGTGAGCGGAGCGAGTGCAGGCTCGGCAGAGCGAAGCTCTGACGGTGGATGAGTGAGTGACGTGAGCGAAGCGAGCGGAACGAACGAATCGGCTGGGGAGGCACGTGGCAGTCGGATTCGATCGTCGTGACTCGTGAGCGGAAGAACGTGCACGATTCCACGGCTGTCACATCCGAATCAGCGAGCCACGAACCATCACCTCCCGTTTCGCTACCCGAGAAGATGACGGTCGCTGTCTACACCACGCGACGGACGAGACTGTAGAGCTGGTTTCGGACGCCGGCGGGGAGGAAGCGGGCGTACTCGGCGAGGCTCGCGAGCGGTCCGACGGGATAGCGCGCGGGCGGGTTCGGTGAGACTGCCGCATCGACGACGGCCTCGGCGACCTCGGCGGGCGAGACGGTTCCCACACCGCCCTCGACGACGGTGCGCGAATCGTCGAGGAGATCGTAGAACGTCTCGTACGCGCCCGAGCGTTCGAGGCCGGCGAGTTCGTCTGCGGCGCGGTCCTCGAAGTCGGTGTTCACCGGTCCCGGCGCGACGACCGCGACGTCGATCCCATAATCCGCGATCTCCGTGCGGAGCGCGTCAGTCATGGCTTCGAGCGCGAACTTCGAGCCCGCGTAGACGCCCTTGGCGGGCGTAGCGAACCGGCCGGCGGTGCTAGAGACGTTCACGATGGTTCCTGTCCCCCGATCGCGCATATGTGGGAGGACGGCGCGCGTCAGTCGGTGCGGGCCGTAGACGTTGGCGTCGAACTGGTCGCGGACGAGGCCGATCGGCACGTCCTCGATCGGGCCGAACTGGCCGTAGCCAGCGTTGTTCACGAGGCAGTCGATTCGGCCGGTGTCGTCGACGATGCGATCGATCACGGCCGTCACCGCCTCGTCGTCGGTGATGTCGAGCGCTGCGGTCTCACAGCCAGACTGGGCGAGCGCCGACAGATCCTTCTCGTCGCGGGCGGTCGCGTACACCGTCCACTCCTCGTCGCGGAAGGCCTCGGCGGTCGCGCGACCGATGCCCGACGAACAGCCGGTGATCAGCACGGTCTTCGTGGTCATATCATCGCACTCTCGGGCCGGGTAGTTAACTTCCGCCGTTCGTCGTCGCGATCGTGCGTCGCAGCCACGGCGTCGGAACCCTCAGCCACTGTGATCGCGCTTCACCTCGTCGGCATAGCTGTCGGCGAGTCGCGTCGGTTCGGGAAGCTTGTACCCATCACAGAGCCGTTCGACGAGATCGGCGGCCGTGTCGCCGCCGACACGGTGGCCTGCACTCACATACACCGGGTTGATGTGTCGGTTTCCGGAGTCGTACTGGCGAGTCTGGAGCGCGTAGCCGATGACGGTGTCGACGTCGTCCGCTGTCTCGACGCTGTCGTTGGCCGCGATGGCGACGCGCGTTCCCTCGGGAAGGTCGTCGAGCGATCCTTGGGGCGCGCCACAGAGCAGTCCCTTGGCGACGCCGACAGCCGGCAGATCGAGCGTGACGCCCATGTGAGTCGCGAGACCGGCCTCGCGGTAGTGGATCCGACCGCTGCCGTCGAACACCGCGAGATCCGGCTCGACGTCGAGGTTCTCGAACGCCGCGAGGATCGCGCCGGTTTCTCGGAAGGAAAGCAAACCGGGAACGTAGGGGAATTCGAGATCGACGACGGCGTGGGCGCGTTCGATCACCTCACCGCCGCGGAGGGCGACGATCGCTCCGACCGCCCGATCGTCGAGGAAGGCCTGATCGACACCGACGACGGTCGGTGGGTCGTCGTGCGACGGGCCTGCGGCCGTTCGATCGTCGGCGATCGAATCGAGGGTATGCGTGGCGGCGGTCGTCGATACCGCTGCCGAATCGAATCCGAAATCGTCGGCGAAGGCCGCGGCCGCGGCGATCTCCCGCTGGAGGGCCTCCATCGCCTCGCGTGAGGCCGACGGATCGGGAACGAACGCGGGGCGGACGGGTTTCATTTCAGAACGGGCCGCGCCCGCGGCCACCCATCCCGCCACCGCCGCGACCGCCGCCGAACTGGAGGCGGTTCCGTGCGTTCACCCGGCCTTTGACGTGTTGGCCGTAGGCGAGTCCGATGACGAGGCCGGCGAGGTGGGCGATATTGGCGACGCCGGGAAGGATCGGGACGCCAAGGGCTCCCGAAACCGAGACCGCGGCGTACCCCACGGTGAGCAGCCAGATCGGGACGGGGATGAAGAAGTAGAGATAGACCCGGAGATCGGGGTTCAGGACCGTGAGCACACCGAGAATGGCGAGGGCCGCGCCGCTCGCGCCGAGCGCACCCGTGGGATCGTTCTGTACGATCCCGACCCCCATCTGAGCGAGGCCAGCGAGCACGCCGCTCCCGAGAAAGAGGAGGGCGAAATCCCGCGACCCGACGTACTCCTCGACCAGTTGGCCGAAGAAGTAGATCACGATGGCGTTGACGAGGAGGTGCCAGAGGCCGCCGTGGGCGAAGATCGACGTGAACCACGTCCAGACATATAGGGGGTGCTCCGGCGAAATCACGAACAATGCACTCCAGAGGTCTGGCCCGACATCGAACAGCGGTGCAACGATGTACTGCAGGCCGAACGTGATGAACATCAGCCCCAGGAACACGAAGGTCATGTTCCCGCGGAAAAAGCCGAGCGGCCCGCCGACGCCGGTGTCGAGGGCCCCGGAGAGCCGCCCCGACGACGACCGGCCGCCGCGGTTGTCGGCGCTATCGTCGAAGCCGCTGTCGAAGATACCCGAGGGATCGTCCCAGTCGTCGAGCCCAGGGCAGCCGTGGTTCTCGGGGAGGCGGTGCTCGCCGCAGTAGGTGCCGCCGCAGTGCTGGCAGTGATACGGCATGTTCTCGCTCCGACCACACTGGTCGCACGTCGCCATTTACCGTGGGTTAGTGACGCCGGCTAAAATCGGTTGGGTTCCGGAGGACGAGCGGGACTGCCGAACGGTCGTGTAGCGCCCGGACGACCGAAACGACGGAGCGCGCCCGACGAAGTGAAACCTCGGTGGCTCCGAAAGCCTCCATGCAACCATACGAGCGAAAACAGCTCCTCGCGCGGGTCGAGCGCGAGGGCGCGACCGTGGGAGCGTCGATTCCCGAGACGATCGACGTTCAGGGCGATCGGCTCGCGCTCCGGGAGTTCGTTTTCGAAACGCGATCACGCGAGTCGGTGCCGGCAAGCGAGCGTGACCGAGTCGAACAGGCGAAAAAGAACCTCCGACGCGAACGCCTCCAGCGCAAGCACCTCCTCGAAGACGCCGACATCCCGCACGAAGAGGGCGAGCGGCTGGTCGAGAGCATCGTCGGCATCGACCGCGCGCTGAACGCGCTCGGCGATCTCGGAACCTCTGACATCGAGCGCGAGGCCGACGCGAACGAGGCCGCCGATCGGAAACGTTGGATGTCGTTCCTGAAACAAGCGCTCGGGAACGAGGACTCGAGCGCTCGGCGGTGAGTCTCGGAGTCACGACCGCTGATTCTCCCCACCGGCGCGATCGAACGTTTCGGGGTGTCGTCAGCGATCGAGCGCCACCGCGGCCGCCTCGATCGGGTGGCGCGGCCGTGATTCGTCGTCCCGGTCGCCGAGCTGGGTGCGACAGGAAGTGCCGGGTGCGACCACTCGATCGCCGTTGCTCGCATCGACCTGATCGAAGAGGATGTTCCCGATCGCCTGTGAGAGATCGTAGTGTTCGGCCTCGTAGCCAAACGAGCCGGCCATCCCACAGCAGCCCGAATCGAGCGGATCGACGTCGTAGCCCGCCCGCCGCAGAACGCCGACCGCGTGGTGGTCCTTCGCGAGCGCCTTCTGGTTGCAGTGGCCGTGGTACGTGAGCGACGTGTCGGGCGCAGTGAAATCGATCCGATCGTCGAGTCGGAATCGGTCGAGGTGTTCGAGCACGCCGTAGGCGCTCTCGGAAACCCGCGTCGCCGCCTCGCTGTCGGGGAGCAGATCGAGATACTCGTCCTGAACCATTACGGCGTCGGAGGGTTCGACGAACGCGACCGCCCAGCCGTCCCGGACGAGCGGATCGAGCGCTTCGACGTTCGTCCGCGCGCGCTCGCCGGCGACGTCGAGCAACCCCTTCGAGTAGGCGGGCCGACCGCTCGGTGCGACGTCGTCGGGGATTTCGACGTGAACGCCGGCAGCCTCCAGCACCAGGACCGCCGCCTTCCCTGGCCGGGGATGGCTGTAGTTGGTGTATGTGTCGGGGAAGAGGAGGACCTTCGCCTCGGCCTCAGCGGGCGGGATCGCCGCACCGCCGCGCGCGTCGAACCAGTCTTCGAGAGACTCGCTCGTGAACTGGGGAAGTTCGCGCTCGCGGGCGATTCCCATCGTTTTCTCCATCGCGGCGCGCGCCCCCGGTAGCTTCGGCAGCCAGTTCGAGACAGGCGCGAACCGACTCCCGAGCGCCGCGAGCCGGTCGACGTTCGCGAACAGGCGCTCGCGGCGATCGACCCCCTCGCGCTCGTGGTACTGGTGTTTGACCTCGGTTTTGAGCTTCGCCATGTCCACACCAGTTGGACAGTCGCTTGCACAGCCCTTGCAGCCGACACAGAGGTCGAGCACCTCCTCTTGGAATCGCTCGGAGTAGAGCTCCTCCTCGGGAAGCTCTCCCGAGATCGCCGCCCGGAGGAGGTTCGCCCGGCCGCGTGTGGTCTGAATCTCCTCGTGCGAGGCGCGGTAGGTCGGACACATCGTCTCGCTGTCGGTCTGTCGGCAGGTCCCACAGCCGTTGCAGAGCTCGACGAGGTGTGAAAACCCCTCACCGTCTTCATTCCCGTCGCTTCCGGCCCCGTCATTTCCGACCTCGTCGCTTCCCCTCTCGTCGAACGCCATCGTCGTCTGCGGTTCGAGCGACGAGTATTCTGCACCGTATCGGAGGTTCTCGCGCATGTCCGCGCCGACGCCGCGCCCGTCCGCCGGCGCGTTTTTGTCGTCCTCGTCCCAGTAGACGACCGTGCCGGGGTTCATCCGGCAGTCGGGATCGGCAACGAGTTTGAGCTCCTGGAACGCCCCCCAGAGGTCGGGGCCGTACATCTTCGGGTTGAACTCGGTGCGCGCGAGACCGTCGCCGTGCTCGCCCGAGAAGGCCCCGTCGTGCTCCATGACGAGCGAGGTGACGTCTTCCGAAATCGAGTGCATCGCCTCGATGCCGTCCCCCTCTTTGAGGTTCAAGATGGGTCGGATGTGGAGGGTTCCCGAACCGGCGTGGGCGAAGTACGCCGCCGACGTGTCGTGGTCGGCGAGGATTTCCTCGAACTCGACGACGTACTCCGCGAGTTCTTCGGGCGGAACGGTGGCGTCCTCGATGAAGGGGTAGGGTTTGGGATCGCCCTCCAGACTCATCAGGAGCGGGATCGCGGCCTTCCGGAGTTTCCAGAGCTTCGATTGGTCCTCGGCCGAGTACGCTTCCAGCACGTCGAACGCCGCGCCCTGTTCCACGAAGTGGGCGTTCGTTCCCTCGATGGCGGCCTCGAAGTCCTCGCAACACTCGGAATCGAACTCCAGCATCAGCGCCGCCGCTGTGCCCTCGGGAATCGGATCGACGTACTGGGCGAACTCGGTGGAGTCGCCCGCGAGTCGGAACACCTCGTCGTCCATCAGCTCGACCGCGCTCACGTCGAAATCGAGCGCTGCTGGCACCGCCGCCATCGCGTCGACCAGATCGGAAAAACAGTAGAGCGCGAGCGCGGTCGATTCGGGTTTCGTCACGAGACCGAGCGTCGCTTCGACCACGACGCCGAGGGTCCCCTCCGCGCCGACGAACAGCTTCGAGAGGTTGATGACCTCCTCGCCAGCGTCGTTTTCGTACACGACTTTGTGGAGATTGTACCCCGACACCGACCGCTTCAGGCTCGGATACCGCTCCGCGATCTCCTCGGCGTTCTCCTCGACGAGACTCCGGACTGTGCGATAGAGTGCTGCTTCGCGGTCGTCCTTCCCCACCAACGCCTCCCACTCCGGACTGTCGAGGACGACCTCGCGAGTGTGGATCAGCGAGCCGTCGGCGAGCACCACCCGAAGTTCCTCGGTGTAGGCGTCGGTGATGCCGTACCGGACCGAGTGCGCGCCCGTCGAGTTGTTTCCGATCCCGCCGCCGATCGTCGCGCGGTTCGAGGAGGCGGGGTCGGGCGCGAACTTGAGTCCCCACTCGTCGAGGTGGGCGTCGAGGTGATCCTGGACGACGCCCGGCTGGACGGTCGCAGTTCGATCATGGGGATCGACGTTGAGGATCGAATCCATGTGACGGCTGCAGTCGAGCACGACGCAGCCGGGACCGACCGTTTGACCCGCGAGTGACGACCCCGCGCCGCGCGGGAGCACGGGGACGTCGTGCTCGGCGGCGATCCGAACTGCCGCCCGAACGTCCTCGATATCGCGCGGGCGGACCACGCCCGCGGGTCGCGCCTGATAGATGCTGCCGTCGGTGGCGTAGAGCACCTGGGAGTACTCGTCGAACCCCACTTCGCCGCGCACCGCCTCGCGCAGATCGGCGGCGAGCGCACGGTGCTCGGCGACATCGGCGTGGTCGTGGCCCAGCGTGTCGACCGATGTCGAAAGATCGGCTGTATCGGAAGCCTCCTCGGCAGCCATACGTATTTTTGACGGTAGATAATGTTAAACACTGGGATGGCCCCAAGGATTGCACCGATCGGGTTCGTCGTCGGCCGCAGTGCTGGCTGTCGGTCGTGACGATTGTGACGGCTTCTCCCGAACGGTGAATGTGGACTTAGAGAAACGACCCGACGAGATCGGTATCGAGCACCGCGATCACCCCGGTGAGGACGGGGACACTCGCGAGCGTCGTGGTCAGGACGGCGGCGCTGACGTACTCGGGAGCGGTGATGCCGCCCACTGAGCGGTCGCTCCCCATCTCGATCACGAGGATCAATGGGGTGATCGCCGCGGGCGCGGCACATTCGAGCACGAACACCCGTGCGACCGTCGTGTTCTCGAAACCGAGCAGGGCCGCGATGGCGAACCCGACGACCGGTGCGACCACGAGTTTGAGCGCGTTCGCGGTGCCGACGCGTGCGACCGCCGTGCCGTAGTTCGTGTTCGCGAGCTGGATACCGACGAGCAACAACATCAGCGGGATCGCCGCGTCGCCGACGAGTTTTAGCGTACTCATCGTGGTGCCGTCGGCGGGCGGGACGACCCCGAGCCAGCGCACAAGCGCCGCGAGCACGACCGCGTAGACGAGGGGAAGTTCGAACACCCGCTTGACCGAGCCGAACCCGCCGTCGCCGCCGGAGCGGGAGGCGAGATAGACGCCCACGGTGTAGACCACGACGCTCTGGCCGACGAGATAGACCACGGCGGTCGCGCGGCCGACCACCCCGAACGCGAACGCCGAAAGTGGGATGCCGAAGTTGCCCGAGTTCGAAAAGGAGCTCACGAGCACGAGCGCGCTCCGGATGGGTTCGTCCTCGCCGAGCGCGCGCCCGACGATCTCCGCGGCCATCGCCATGACGAGGATGAATCCGACGACGCCCACGACGAGTTTCACGAGCGTCTCCCCACCGATGTCGGTGGTCGCGATGCTGTGAAAGACGAGCGCCGGGGCCAGCACGTAGATCGTCACGGTGTTGAGCGGGTCGACTGCGATCGAGCGCACGCGACCGAGAACGAAACCGACTGCCGCGATCGTGACGATGGGGAGAATGGCGCTCGCGAAGATCGAGAGGAGGGACATACCGGCACCCACCGCCTGTCGGGTTACAAACGTTCCGAGGTGCGCCCGCTTCACGGAACGCCAAGAGAGCAGTTACTCTCCGCTTCGGGCCGAAAACTCGATGGACGAATCCGTGATGACGACGGTCAGTTCATCCGTATCTCGGCTTCAATCGTACGCGACGCTCGGATTCGCTCCGGCTTGCACCGTGATTTGATACGCGTGCGAGGAGTCCTCAACCCCGATGCATCCGTAGGATTTGACTCCTCCTGCCTGCAGTTCGGTGGTTGCAGAGAACACTGGCGACGCCGTGAGATCACGCGGTTCGTGTGGTGCTTCCTCGGAGGGTCGAACGGTCGCGGTTTTCGGCAGCAGAGTGACCGTTGTCGCTACCGCTCGCTGTGCATTTGTGGTGTTCTCGATAGAAAGGACAACGGGACTTGCTTCGACAATCGCTGTCCCTGGAGTGCTGGCTGTCTTTCTGCATCCGGAACTCGTCCGCGTGATACGTGTGGCGGTTGGCTTTGCTGTCTCTGTCGAGGCCGGTGGCGAGACCGTTTCTGTAGTCTCTGCCATGGAACGGGTATGATGGATCTGCCAGAACCGTCCTCCGGAGCTGTCGTCGTGTCGCTTCCCGAACCAGACTGTGAGTCACCAGTACAACCCGCAAACAGGGACAGTGTCCCTGCAATCCCGGTAAGTAGCGAACGACGCCTCATACGTCTCGATTTGCCAAAATCAGCATACGCTTTGTGGGAGCGAGTTCTCATCGCGTGAGAAGAGCGCTCCTTCGAGTGGCTCGTACATTGATCTGGATCGCTCTCTTTCTCTCGCTCCCGTCCGAAAGCGGACTGCTGCTAGCCGTCACTCGCTCGCCGTTCGGTCGACGATCAGGACTGCTCGCTCTCGCTGAACAGCTCCACGAGCGCGGCCGCGTGTTCGTCGCTCGGAACCTGGTCGCCGTCCTCCCACGCCGCGACCACGGTCGTCGTGGTTTCGAGAGTGGCCGCGACTTCCATCTGATGGAGACCACGGGACTGACGGCGAGCGCGGAGTTCCTGACCGAGTGGCGGGTTATTCTGCGTTGTCATGCGAGACGATCTGCTTACCGATGCTCATCAGCCCCTGACGTTCTTCGGCGGTAAACTCGTACTGTTCCGGCTTACCGACCCCAATCGTTCCTTCGAGCGTGCCATCCTCTCCGATGATCGGGGCAGCAAGCGATCCTTCCATTCCCGTCGCGCGTGCGCCGTCTTCGGCGACGCCGGAGTCGTCCGTCTGTAGATTACAGACATCGACTGGCTCCATTCGCTCGGCCGCCAATCCAGCCATTCCTTTGCCGACCGGGATCGTCTCGATCCGAGAAAGAACGGAATCCGGAATACCGACGGAAGCGACGAGCTGTAACCCGTCTTCGTCCTTTCGATGGAGCGTGCCTGACGTACAGCCGAACTCCGCGACGACATTTTGGAGAGCGTCCCTCGTTCCCTCGTCGGGTTTCGGCGCGATGGAAGACGGTGTCTCTTCGTCGTTCATCGTCGTTGGTTCGTCGGTACCGGTGTCAGTCACTTAAACGTACCCGCATAGCGCGTAAGTGCGAGCAAGGACCAGAAAGGAGGGGATTCGAGACGACGCCGAATCACCCCGACGAAGCGACGACGCTCACTCGATCGTATCGTCGAGAGCGCACTCGATGGCGTCGTCGAGCCGTCCCGTGGCCACCAGCTCGGTCGCGATCTCGATCTCGGTGTGGAGCGGCCGGTCGTCGTCGAGCGGCGGCACGTGTTCGCGGATCGCGTCGTAGGCCGCGCCAGTCCCCGCCCCAGGATCGAGACCGTCGTCGACGAACTCCATCGCCTGTGCGCCACAGAGGAGTTCGATCCCCACAGTTGCGAGCGCGTTCTCGACGGCGGTCCGGGCGTGGTGTGCGCTTTCGGCGCTCATACTCACGTGATCCTCCTGACCGCCGCTCACGGGCGTGTTGTCGGTCGCGGGCGACCCGAGCGATCGACTCTGGTTCACGAGCGTGGCGGCGCTGTACTGGGCGATCATGTAGCCCGAGCGGACGCCGCTTTCGGGCGTGAGGAACGGTGGGAGGTGATCCTCCTGGAGATTCGGATTGAGCAGCCGATCGGTGCGGCGCTCGGCGATCGCGGCGAGCTCCGTGAGTGCGTTCGTGAGATAATCGAGCCGGAGCGCGAGCGGCTCCCCATGAAAATTGCCGCCCGAGAGCACGCCGACCGACGCCGTGCCGCTCGCGCGTTCGTCGACCTCGCTCCCCGAAAAGACGAGCGGGTTGTCGGTCGCGCTATTCAGCTCGGTTTCGACGGCCTCGCGGAGGTGGGCGATCGCGTCGCGCACCGCGCCGTGGACCTGCGGGAGACAGCGTAACGAGTAGGCGTCCTGAACCCGATCACAGTTGCGGTGAGACTCGACGATCCCCGAGCCGGCGGTGAGTTTTCGGACGTTCCGCGCGCTCGCAGCCTGGCCGTCGTGGGGCCGCACGTCCTGAATCGCCGGATCGCAGGAGGCAGTCGTCCCCATCGAGACCTCGGTCGTGAGTGCGCCAGCGACATCTGCTCCGCGAACGGCGCGCTCGGCGTCGACGACACAGAGCGCGGCCAGCCCGACGGACAGTTGGGTGCCGTTGATGAGCGCGAGCCCCTCCTTCGCGGCGAGTGAGAGTGGTTCGAGGCCTGCCCGTGCGAGCGCCGCCTCGCCGTCGAGTCGCTCGCCGTCCACTTCTGCGGTTCCTTCACCCAACAGGACGAGGGCTTGGTGGGCTAGTGGTGCGAGATCGCCGCTCGCGCC
The DNA here is from genome assembly GCF_000336935.1 of Halococcus salifodinae DSM 8989. Lineage (NCBI taxonomy): Archaea > Methanobacteriati > Methanobacteriota > Halobacteria > Halobacteriales > Halococcaceae > Halococcus > Halococcus salifodinae. The sequence continues at coordinate 21,849 of NZ_AOME01000051.1, forward strand.
GAGGCTGCCCCGCGACCGGACGACCGGATGGACGCCCTCGTTGAGCATCGTCACGAGGTGATCGATGACGACCTCGCGGATGCCCGAATACCCTTTCACCAAGGCGTTGATCCTGGTGAGCATCATCGCACGGACCGCCTCGCGATCGAGTTCGTCACCCACGCCGGAGGCGTGGCTCCGGACGAGATTGGTCTGGAGGCGCTCGCGCTCGCCCTCGGGGATGCGTTCGGTCACGAGCTGGCCGAATCCGGTGTTCAGGCCGTAGACCGCCTCGCCGCTTTCGAGAACCTCTTCAACGCGCTCACGGGACTCCCGAACGGCCTCGCGCGCGGACTCGGCGATCGTCACCTTCGCGTCGTCGCGAGCGACCGCAGCCACGCCCTCGGGTGTGAGCGACGCCCCGTCGAGAACGACTGGCTCGCGCTCACTCATGATTGCCCTCCATCCCCGAGACCGGTTCGCCGCGCTTAAGCACCGTTTCGACGGTGTTCACGCCGAAGTTGTACGGCACGTGGACGTGCGATGGTGCATCGACGATGGTCACGTCGGCGGCCATTCCCTCGCGGAGCGTGCCGACCCCGTCCGCTCCGTCCGCCCCATCCGCCTCGCCGGCACGATCGAGCGCGCGTGCGCCGCCGTGAGTGCCAGCCAGCAGTGCCTCGGCGGGCGTCATCTCCATCCCGACGCAGGCGAGTGCGATCGCGAACCCCATGCTCTGAGAGTGACAGTTCGGGTTGAAATCGGTCGCCACCGCGACCGACCCTCCCTCGTCGAGAAACGCCCGCGCGTCGGCGTAGTCCGCGCCGAGTGAGAAGGCCGTGCCGGGAAGGAGGACTGGCGTGACGCCCGCGTCGGCGAGCGCCGCACGGTCGTCGGCGTTCGCGTGGAGCAGATGGTCCGCGCTCGCCGCGTCGAGATCGGCCGCGAGCTGTGCGCCGCCGAGCCGGACGAACTCCTCGGCGTGAACTTTGGGGGTGAGTCCGTGTTCGACGCCGGCTTCGAGCACCCGTCTCGACTGTGCGACCGAGAACACGTCTTCCTCGCAGAACACGTCACAGAACTCGGCGACCCCCTGGTCGGCGACTGCGGGGAGCTGGTCGTCGAGGACTCGCTCCGTGTACGCCTCGGCATCGCTCCCCTCGGGAACGGCGTGTGCACCCATGAACGTGGGGACCACGTCAATCGGGTGGGCATCGTCGGCCCGCCGGATGACGTCGAGCATCCGGAGTTCGGTTCCGGTGTCGAGGCCGTAGCCGGATTTGATCTCTACTGTGGTGGTGCCGTGAGCGAGCATCGTGTCAAGATGGCCGAGCAGGTTCGAGAGCAACTGCTCGTCGCTCGCCTCGCGGACGGCGCGCACGGTTCGGAGAATGCCGCCGCCTTCGGCGAGGATCTCCTGATACTCCTTCCCGCGGAGCTTCGCCGCGAACTCGTCGGAGCGATCGCCAGCGAACAGGCCGTGGGTGTGTGAATCCACAAACCCCGGAATCACGCTCCGTCCATCGGCGTCGATCGCATGGCTGGCGTTCTCGGGCGGATGTTCCGCAACGATCTCGTCGGTCGGACCGACAGCGGCCACGCGACCGTCGACAACGGCGAGAGCGGCGTCCTCGTATCGTTCGAGTGTGTCGTCGTCGCCAGGTCCGACGACGATCTCGCTCGCATCGTGAATGAGCGTCGTGAGTTCAGTCATCGTGTTCCTCCATGTGTCCCGTCAGAAAGTGAGCGACGGCTCGTGCGCCCGCGGCGGCAGTCCGTCCCTCGGTGTCGAGCGGCGGCGCACACTCGACGACCTCGAACCCCGCCACGCGGTCGTCGGCCGCGACACGACGGAGGCTTTCGAAGAGTTCGCGCGTCGTGATCCCGCCGGGTGTGGGTGCGCTCACGCCCGGCGCGGCTGTGGCGTCGAGCACGTCGAGGTCCAAACTGACGTAGAGCGTCTCGACGCCGGCCATCGCGTCGAGCGCGCGGTCGACCGCTCCAGCGAGATCGTCGCCGACCGCTTCGCTCGTGACGATCGCGCCGTTCTGTTCGTCGACGTACTCGGCGTACGCCGTCGAGGTTTCGAAGTGACGCGCCCCGACGCAGGCGTAGGCGTCGAGACCCGCCTCGTGGAGCTGTCGGTACGGCGTCCCGCTGGTCGGCTCTCCGCGGACCTCACGACAGTCGAGATGAGCGTCGAAGTTGACGACGCCGAGCGACTCCGAGAGCAGCGGTGTGGCGTTCGGGTACGTGAGCGAGTTGTCGCCACCGAGGAAGACTGGAAGCGCGTCGCTGGCATGAATCTCGCGGGTGGTCTCGCGGACGGTCTCTTGGACCGAGCTAACATCGCCATCCGGAATCGTGACGTTACCGAGGTCGCCGATCGATTCGACGGGACCTGCATCGAAGTGGTGGGTTTTGACGCCGGCGAGTGCTTCGCGGAGCGCAGCCGGTCCTTCGCGCGCGCCGCGTCGGCCGATCACCGCGCCGTCGTAGGGCTCGCCGACGAGCACCGCGTCGAACTCGACGGCGCGATCGAGCGTCGCCGGTTCGACGACGTCGCCGAACTGCTCGTCGTTCGGGTCTGACGACGGCCCCGACCACGCCGGCGGCTCGTGCAGGCTCATTGTCGATCCCGTATCGGCACCGCCACGTCCGACTGGTCGGCCTCGTCGATGGCATCTTCGTAGCCCGCGTCGGCGTGGCGGATCACCCCCATACCGGGATCGGTCGTAAAGACGCGTCGAGCTTTCTCGGCAGCCAGTTCGGAGCCGTCGAGCACGACGTGGTTGTTGGCGTGGAGCGCGTTGCCGATGCCGACGCCGCCGCCGTCGTGGACGCTCACGATGTCCGCGCCCGCCGCGCAGTTCAGCAGCGCGTTCAGGATCGGCCAGTCGGCGACTGCGTCGGTGCCGTCCTTCATCGCCTCGGTCTCGCGGTGTGGGCTAGCGACGCTGCCGGCGTCGAGGTGATCGCGGGTGACGACAATCGGCGCGCTGATCTCACCGTCGGCGACCAACTCGTTGATCCGGAGTGCGAACCGCGCGCGCTCGGTGAGGCCGTCGGCGTCGTCCTCGGCGTGGTAGCCGAGCCAACAGACCCGCGACGGGAGGCCCTGGAAGGACACCTGCTCCTGGGCGAGGTCGATCCAACGGGCGAGCGACTCCTTTTCGGGGAACAGTTCGGTCACCGCCTCGTCGGTACGGTGGATGTCGGCGGGATCGCCCGAGAGCGCCGCCCAGCGGAACGGCCCGCGGCCGCGGCAGAACATCGGCCGGATGTAGGCGGGAACGAACCCCGGGAAGTCGAACGCCTGGCGATCCTCCGGATCGCTGCCCGACAGCGGCCACATGCCGCTGTCGACATCCTCACGCCCGCGGTGATCCTCGACCTGCCCGCGGAGGTTGTTGCCGTACTCGAAGGCGACCGCGCCGCGATCCTGGAGTTCGAGGATGGCGTCGACGTGGCGCTCCATCGTGTCGAGGCTCTCTTCGACGTAGCGCTCTGGATTCTTCTCTCGGAGCTCGTCGGCTTCGTCGACCGTGTAGCCGCTCGGGTAATACCCCTCCAGCTCGTCGTGGGCGCTGGTCTGGTCGGTCACGACGTCGGGGACGAAGTCCCGGTCATCCATCGCTTCGAGCATGTCCGCGACGTTCATCTCGACCGCGACGCTGTACGGCTCGCCGGCTTCGGCTGCCGCCTCGGCGGCGGCGAGCGCCTCGTCGAGGCTCTCGGCGCGCTCCATCAGGTAGTCCGTCTCCAGTCGGCGCTCGATCCGATGGGTGTCGACTTCGGCGGCGATACAGACACCCCGATTCATCGTGACTGCGAGCGGCTGTGCGCCGCTCATCCCTCCCAGACCGCCGGTGGCGACGATCTTGCCTTCGAGGTCGTCGTCATATTCTTGACGACCGAGTTCGGCGAGAGTCTCGTAGGTTCCCTGGATGATCCCCTGCGTGCCGATGTACGCCCACGAGCCGGCAGTCATCTGGCCGTACATGATCTTGCCCTCGGCTTCGAGTTCGTGGAAGTGCTCCCAGTCGTCCCACTTCCCTACAAGATTCGAGTTCGCGATGAGGACGCGGGGCGCGCGCTCGTGGGTCGGGAACCGGCCGACTGGTTTGCCCGACTGGACGAGGAGGGTTTCCTCGTCGCCGAGATCACGCAACTCGGCGAGGATGGTGTCGTAGGCGTCCCAGCTGCGGGCCGCCCGTCCGGTCCCGCCGTACACCACGAGGTCCTCGGGCTTTTCGGCGACCTCAGGATCGAGATTGTTGTTGAGCATCCGGAGAGCGGCCTCCTGTCGCCAGCCTTCACATTCGATCTCGGTGCCCGTCGGCGCGCCCTGGTACTCGCGCCACTCGTTGGACGGTTCGCCGATTCCGGACTCGGTCGCGGCGGACTCCTGTTCGCTCATCAATGGACGTACGTGAGTGATTCACCAGACTGTTTCCCCTCCATAAGGAGAATAATTCATATGATCGGATCGTCACTGCTCGTTCGCGTTCACGACCGCCGATGGAATCGTGGCTTCGGCGCGGTGCTGTCCGGCCACTGTGCGGTGTAACGGATAAACACCACGCCACGTGGCGATTGATCATCCTTGATCGTGTCGGTGGGAAGAAGCACTATGGATACGGCTACCGAACGGGGACCGTTCGGCCACGAGCACCGATTCGCTCTGCGACGGGCACTGGCGGTCGGGAAACGACTCCCGTTCGTGAGGCCGTCGTGGTCTCGCGCCATCGATCCGAGACCGACGGCGGAACCGACTCGGTGTCGAACCAGCGGGCACACATGTCGGAGTGGTAGCGAATGACTGACGAGAACGACCGACTGCGACGCGTTTCGAAGCCGTTTAACCGGATTGTGGCTGACGTGGAGGTGAACGGATGGTAGCGTTCGAACCGCGGCTGTTCGAGGAGATCGCTCCCGAGGAACGACCGTCGCTCGCGGCGGCGCTCGTTCCCGTCGGAGCGATGATCGTCTTTCTCAGCGTCGGCATCGTCGTCTTCGGACTTGACCCGCAGTTCCCGCTGTTCTGGGGGATCGCCTTCACCGGGCTGTTCGCTCGGCTGCATCTCGGGTTTTCGTGGGACGAACTGTACGACGGCATCACCGACAGCATCCTGATGGGGATGCGGGTGATTCTCATCATGTTCGTCGTCTACGCGCTGATCGCGACGTGGGTGCAGGCGGGCACCATTCCGGGACTGATGTACTACGGCCTGGAGCTACTCACGCCGTCGATCTTCCTGCCGTTGACCGCCGTTCTCGCGGCGATCGTCTCGTTTGCGGTCGGTTCGTCGTGGACCACGGCCGGTACGCTCGGCGTTGCGTTCATCGGGATCGGCTCCGGACTCGGCATTCCCGCTCCGATGACCGCCGGGGCCATTCTCACGGGCGCGTACACGGGCGACAAGCAGTCGCCGCTGTCGGATACGACGAACCTCGCGGCCGCCGTGACGAACACCGACCTCTACGACCACATCAACGCGATGCGCGCCGGCACGCTCCTCGCGTTCGGGATCTCGGTCGTTCTCTACGTGTTCCTCGGCCTGAGCGCGTCCGGGAACATTCCAGTCGGACGCGTCGGCGCGATCCAGAGCGCGATCCAGGGGTCGTACGTCGTGACACCGCTCGTCTTCCTCCCGCTGGTCGTCACCTTCGGCCTCGCGATCTACGGCGTCCCGGCACTCCCCTCGCTCGGGGCGGGCGTCTTCGCGGGCGCTCTCACGTCGGTGTTCGTTCAGAGGACCGAGTTCGCCGCCGCGTGGTCGGCCGCCCAGTCCGGGACCGCCCCCGAAACGGGGATGGAACTCGTGAACGGTCTGCTCGAAAGCGGCGGGCTGCTCGGTGGCGCGTGGATCGTCACGATCGCGCTCGCCGCGCTCTCACTCGGCGGGATGCTCGAACGAACGGGGATCCTCGCCGTCCTCGCCCACCACCTCGGCCGGCTGAGTCGCGGCGTGGCGAGTCTCACCGGTGTGACGGCGATCTCGGCCGTCTCGATGAACATGCTCGCCGCAGAGCAGTACATCAGCATCGTCGTGCCGGGGATGACCCTCAGAAACCTCTACAGCGAACAGGGTCTGAAGAGCAAGAACCTCTCGCGCGCCGTCGAGGCCGCCGGGACGACGACGGCCGCCCTCATCCCGTGGGGCAGCGGCGGCCTCTTCATGGCCGGCACTCTCGGGGTTCCGACGCTGACGTACGCCCCCTACTACTTCTTCGGGTTCCTCTCGCCGCTCGTCCTCCTGCTCATGGGTGTCACCGGCTGGGGGATCGAGTACCAGGAGGGAGCGCACGGCGACGGCGACGACGCCACATCGACAGGCGGTGGGGCGACGGCTCCCGCTGGCGAGGACTGACGCTGCGGCGCGGTTCGACACCAGAATCGCTCTCGCTCGTGTGAAGCAGTATTTACGATAGCGTGGCCGTGTTCCGAGATATGTACGAGGCCACCTTCCGGATCGAGGGCGATGGGGCCTACGCCGCCGCGACCGCTGGCACCGACGCCGCGGTCGAACTGTGGTGTAACGACCACTGTGATCTCCTCTATGTCACGAAGGACGCGACCGACGAGATCCTCGCACACGTCCGCGAGCGCGTCGGCGTGCAAGACCTCCTCCGACGGCCGGACGAGCTGATGATCGTCACCGGCGAGTGTCTCAAACGACGCGAGGGCGATCTGATCGAGTCGTATCTCGCCCGCCACGACTGCCTCCTGCTGCCGCCGCTGCGCTACGCCGGCGGCGCGAAATCCTGCCGGGTGCTCGCGCTCGATCCGGCCAACCTCACGGCGTGCTACCGCGACCTCATCGACGACGGGTTTTCCGTCTCGGTCGAGCAAAAGCGCGAGATCGAGACGGTCACCCACGACGCGCCCCTGCTCACGCTCGATGGGGTCCTCCCCGATCTCTCGGCGCGCCAGCGCGAGACGTTCGAGGTCGCCTACGACCGCGGGTACTACGAGATCCCCCGGGAAGTCACGACCACCGAGATCGCCGACGCAGTCGGGGTCGAGCGACGGACCGCTGAGGAACACCTCCGACGGGCGGAGAACAAGCTGGTCGCAGCGCTGATCGAGTACGTTCGGGCTTAGAGCAGTCCGAGCGCGGCGACGAGGTGGGTCATCCCAGCGATCAGCGGCACGAGGATGACCGTGCGCATGACGAACAGCGTCACGAGGTCGCGGAACCGAACCGGAACATCGCTGAACATGTCCATCGTCATCGGGCCGACGCTGGAGAAGAAGATGAGTTGGGAGACAGCGAGCACGGCGATGAAGAACCGAGCCATCGGCGCGGCATCCTGAATCAGCAGGACCGGAACGTACATCTCGGTGATCCCCACGATGGTCGCCGGCGCGACGGTCTCGGCGTTCGGCAGCCCGAGCAGTTCGATCACGGGCACGAGCGGCGCACCGAGGATATCGAACGTCGGGGTGTACGCCGAGAGGAGCACCGCCGCAAGACCGACCGCGAGGATCGTCCCGAGAATGAGGCTCGTGAGCTTCAGCCCGTCGACGAACCCGCGCCACGCCGCCTGCGCGAACGTCTCGCCCTCCTTTGCTTTCCCGACCGCCTCGCTCAGCGCGAACCGGAGATACTCCGGCGGAGAGCCGACGAACGGAACCTCGGGATCGGGTTCGGCAATGTATTCTTCCGGAACGGTGCTGATCGGCGGCACCCGGACGAGGATCGCGGCGCAGATCACGACACACACGAAGTACGCGAGGAAGATGACCGGGAACAGTGCGAGCATGTCGAGCGTGGCGGCGACAACGCCGACGAACCCGATGCTCACCGTCGAGAAGCAGGTCGAGATGATGAACACTTCCCGCTTGTTGTAGCCGCCGCGATCGAAGACGTTCCGGGTGACGTAGAGGCCCACCGAGTACGACCCGACCCACGACGCGAGGCTGTCGAGCGCCGCTCTTCCAGGGAGTTTGAACAGCGGGTTCATCACCGGCCTCGCGAGCGTGCCGACGAACTCCAGCCCGCCGAGCTCGACGAAGATCGTGATGAAGATCGCGCCGATCGGGATGATGACGCCGACGCTGTAGATCAGCGTTCCCCACATGAAACCGCCCGTCGCCGGAGTGTGGAGCCAGTCGGGGCCGAGCTTGAAGAACATCACCGGCGCGAGCACCGCGCCGAGCACCCGGAGTGCCCAGAACGCGACCGAACTCTCGAAGTACGACAGGTCGGCGTCGAGCGATAGCGCATTCCGAGCGTCGAGTTCGGCGGCGGTCGTCAGCACGCCACCGGCGACGATGATCGCCAGCGCGTACACCCCGACGGCGTCCGGAAACGAGGTGGTGATCGTGCTGACGACGATGTCGAACGGGACGGTGATCTCGCCCTGCCACGGCACCGGGACGAGGAAGAAGACCGCGCCGACGGCGAACGCGACGACGAACTTCGCTATCGGTCCAGTCTCGAACTCGTTGAGGTCGATCTCGTCGATGTCGCGGGCCGACGGTGCGCCGTCGATGGCCCATGTCTGATCCTGTGATTCGGTACTCATAGACACAGAAAAGGAGCAGGGACACGTGACTCTACACCCACCACTTGCGGTATCGTTTATACGATGATGGCCACAGCGGCGAGAACCGAGGTCAGTACACCGGTGGTGCGTAGACGTTGACCGTCCGAAGTTCCCTCTCGGCGTCGGTATCGTCGCTGTCACCTGCGCTGGTGTCGTTGCGTATCTCGTGAGTCTCGCCAGCCTCGATGCAAACGAGTGTTCCCGGTTCGAGACGGTGTTCTTCACCGCCGACGACGGCGGTCCCGGTTCCGTCGGCGACGTAGCACCACTGGTCGGCATCGGGGTGGCGATTCTCGGGACCGCCCGTGGACTGGCCCGGCGAGAGCACCATCGTTGCGGCCTGGGACCGATCGGTGCCGGCGACTATCTCGAAAAAGCCGTCGGCGTCGTCGGTCTCGACGATCTTCATTATTCGCTCGGCTCGGCGACCTTCACGACCTGCTTGCCGATGTTGTCGCCCTCGAACAGTCCGAGAAAGGCGTCGGGAGCGTTTTCGAACCCCTCGACGATCGATTCTCGGTGCTCGATGTCGCCGTTCGTCACCCACTCACGGAGTCGGTCGTTCGCGTGCTCGAATCTGGTCGCGTAGTCACCGACGAGAAAGCCCTCGACGCGGGCGCGCGGCGCGATGAGCTGTGGGAGTTTGCGCGGCCCGGTCGGAACGCCCTCGTCGTTGTAGAGCGCGATCTGGCCGCAGATCGCCACCCGCGCGTCGACGTTCAACTGGGAGAACACCGCGTCCGAGATCGGGCCGCCGACGTTGTCGAAGTAAGCGTCGATGCCGTTCGGTGCGGCGTCGGCGAGCGCTGCGCGATAGTTCTCGGTCGTTTTGTAGTTGATCCCGGCGTCGAACCCGAGGTCGTCTTCGAGGTAGTCCACTTTCTCGTCGCTGCCCGCGAATCCGACGACGCGCGCGCCGGCGAGGCTTGCGATCTGGCCGACGGTCGAGCCGACTGCGCCCGCCGCCCCGGAGATCGCTACCGTGTCGCCGGGGTCAGGTTCGAGCACGTCGAGCGTGCCGAAGTACGCCGTCCGGCCGGGCATCCCGAGCACGCCGAGGTAGGCAGGCAGCGAAAGGTTTTGGAGCGAGGGATCGACGGGCGTGAGGTCATCGCCGTCGAGGAGGGAATGCTCGCTCCAGAACCCCTCGCCGAAGACGAACTCGCCGACGGACCACGCGTCATGCTCGGATTCGACGACTTCGCCGACGACGTGGCCCCCCATTCGATCGCCGACGTCCCACGGATCGGCGTACGAGTCACGGTCGCGCATCCGGCCGCGCATGTACGGGTCGACCGAGAGGTAGCACGTGCGGACGAGCACCTCGCCGTGGCGTGGCTCCGGAACGTCGCCTTTTTCGAGTTCGAACGTGTCGCGATCGGGTTTCCCGTCGGGCCGCTTGCCCAGAACGAACTGGCGGCTGGTGTCTGTCACAGCCGGTTCGTCGGCCCGTGATCGGACGAATCTTCGGGTATCGGCAGTCGCTCGATGAAACGGACACCGGCCCGAATCGTGCCGACCCGCCCGGCGTTCGGGGCAAAAGACGAATACCTCGGTGGATCGATCGTGATGGTATGGCAACCGAGACGGTCGCGACGTTCGAGTCATCGCTCGACGAGCTGGGGGTCGGGATGACGCGCACCGACCCGGAGGGGTTCGACGACGCGCTCGCGGCGATCATCGACGAGCCGGCGGTCGGCGTGCCGCTCCGGATCGACGGCGTTTCGCTCGACGACGTGCCAGTCACCGTTGATCCGACGACCGCTCAACTCGAATCGGCGCGGACGGGCGTGACGCCGGTCGGGACGGCGGTCGCGACCTACGGCACGCTCGCGATCGAGTCCTCGGCGGCGGGTGACGAGCCGGTGAGTCTCTTTCCCGAGTGCCACGTCGCGGTCGTGCGCGAGGTGGACGTCGTGTGGGGACTCGACGAGGCGTTCGCACGGCTCGACGAGGAGTTCGACGCCGGCCGCGACAGCGTGGTGTTCGCGACGGGCGCAAGCGCGACCGCCGACATGGGCGAGATGGTCGAGGGCGTCCACGGCCCGACCGCGGTTCACGTCGTGGTGATCGAGTCGTGAGCGCCGAAACGCGCCGAGAGAAGGCGGCACAGATCCGCCAGCTTCTCGACACCGAAGGCGAGAACGTCCACGCGGACGCGACACACATCAACGAGGCGCGCTACGACGCCACCGAGTCGTTCGGAGAGTACGAGGACCTCCGAACGGAGGCCCGCGAGATCAAGGAGGATGCGATCGAGCGACTGCCCGAGCTGATCGGTCGGGTCACCGACGCCGTCGAGGCGAACGGCGGACAGGTCTATCTCGCCGACGACGCCGCGGACGCGAACCAGTATATCGAGGAGGTGGTCGGCGACGCCGACTCGCTCGTGAAATCGAAGTCGATGACGACCGAGGAGATCGACGTCAACGACTCCCTCGAAGCGGCGGGCGTCGACGTTCACGAGACCGACCTCGGCGAGTGGGTGCTCCAGGTCGCCGACGAGTCGCCCTCGCACATCGTCGGGCCGGCGATGCACAAGTCACGCGAGGAGATCGCCGCACTGTTCAACGAGCGGTTCGATCCCGACGAGCCGTTCGAGACCGCCGAGGAGCTCACCGCGTTCGCGCGGGACTGGCTCGGCGAGCGCATCCAGGACGCCGATGTGGGAATGACCGGCGCGAACTTCGTGCTCGCGGAGTCGGGCTCGATCACGCTCGTGACCAACGAGGGCAACGCCCGGAAGTGTGCGGTCGCACCCGACACCCACGTCGCGGTCGCGGGCGTCGAGAAGCTCATCCCCTCGATCCGGGAGCTCCAACCGTTCGTCGAACTGATCGCGCGTGCGGCCACCGGCCAGTCGATCGCCCAGTACGTCACGACGCTCTCGCCGCCCGTCGAAACGCCGACGCTCGACTTCGACGATCCCGACACGCCGCTGAGCGAGGCCGGGATCGGGGGCGGGAACGGTGGTGGCGGTAGCGACGACAACGACGACCGTGAGTTCCACCTCGTGCTGCTCGACAACGGCCGGTCGGCGATGCGCGAGGACGACCAACTCCGCGAAACGCTCTACTGCATCCGGTGTGGCGCGTGCGCGAACTCGTGTGCCAACTTCCAGCACGTCGGCGGCCACGCCTTCGGCGGCGAGACCTACACTGGGGGGATTGCGACCGGCTGGGAGGCTGGGGTCCATAGTCAAGACAGCGCCGCCGAGTTCAACGACCTCTGTACCGGCTGCTCGCGCTGTGTGAACGCCTGCCCCGTGAAGATCGACATCCCGTGGATCAACGAGGTGGTGCGCGATCGGATCAATCGCGGGGTGGGTGACGCCAGCGATGCGAGCGACACCCCCGAGTTCGACTTCCTCGTCGAGGGGTTGACGCCCGACGAGGAGCCTGGTGGACTCACTCCCCGAAAGCGCTTCTTCGGGAACTTCTCGACGCTCGCGAAGCTCGGGAGCGCCACCGCACCAGTGTCGAACTGGCTCGCGGGCACGGGGCCGAGCCGCGCGGTGCTGGAACGGTTCCTCGGGATCGATCGCCGACGTGACCTCCCGAAATTCGAGCGCGAAACCCTCGTCGAGTGGTTCGACGCGCGGGGCGGGTCGCGCGTTTCGGCGGCCGACGCGGACCGCGAGGCGGTGCTGTACCCCGACGTCTACACCAACCACGTCCACACCGAGCGTGGGAAGGCCGCCGTCCGAGTGCTGGAGGCGCTCGGCGTCGCGGTGCGCGTCCCGGAAGTCGCGTCGAGCGGGCGCGCACCGCTCTCCCAGGGGATGCTCGCCACCGCCGAGCGCCACGCCCACGACGCCTACGCCGATCTCGCCGAACACATCGATGCGGACCGCGACGTGGTGGTGATCGAACCCTCCGATCTCGCGATGTTCGCCGGCGAGTACGAGAAGTTCCTGCCAGAGAAATCGGCCGAGCGGCTGGCCGAGAGCAGTTACGAGGTGATCGAGTACGCCTACGGCCTGCTCGAAAACGGGGCCGAGCGCGCGGCGCTGCGGCCAGGCGACGGCGAGCGAGTTGCCTACCACAGCCACTGCCAGCAGCGCACCCTCGGACTCGAAGCCCACAGCGTGGCCGTGCTTGAAGACTGTGGCTACGACGTGCTCACCTCCGAAACCGAGTGCTGCGGGATGGCGGGCTCCTTTGGGTACAAACAGGAATACTACGAACTGAGCAGGGATGTCGGCAGCGACCTCGAAGCCCAGTTCACGACCGACGACGCGCGCGACCGCACAGTCGTCGCGAGCGGCACGTCGTGCTGTGAGCAGTTGGATGCGCTGCTGGAGCGCCCGAGTCGACATCCGGTGCAGCTCCTCGATCCGACGCGAGACAGGTAGCTCGTCCGTTCGGGCCGCCTTACTCGCCAGCGCGCGCCGCGTCGATCCGTTCGTGGTGGTCGCTCGACAGCGAGATCTCGACCGCGCCGAGGTTCTCGTCGAGCTGGTCGACCGTGCGCGCGCCCACGATCGGGACACAGGTGAACTGCTCGCGCTCGATCAGCCATCGGAGCGCGACCTGGGCGGGCGTCGCGTCGATCTCGTCCGCGACTTCCCGCACGGCGTCGAGGACGTCCCAGCCGCGCTCGGAGACGTAGTAGTCGTCGAAGAACTCGTCGAAGCTCCCGCGGGAGCCGTCGGGCGATTTCACGCTGTCACCGTCACGCTCGTACTTGCCGGTGAGGAAACCACCCGCGAGCGGCGAGTACGGACAGACTGCGAGTTCCTGGTCGGCGCAAACTTCGAGGTAGTCGCTCACGTCCTCGTAGTAGGCGGCGTGGTAGAGCGGCTGAGTCACCTCGAAGCGTTCGAGATCTTCGACGTCGGATTTCCAGAGCGCCTTCGTGAGCTTCCAGGCGGCCATCGTGGACGCACCGAGGTGGTTGACCTTCCCCTCGCGGACGAGATCGTTCAGCGTGCGGAGGGTCTCCTCGACCGGCGTGTCGTCGTCGAAGCGGTGGATGTAGTAGAGATCGAGGTAGTCGGTTCCGAGCCGATCGAGGGTGCCCTCGATCTCGGCGCGGATGTTCTTCCGGCCGAGGTTTTCCGAAAAGCGACTCTCCTGGCTCCAGTACACCTTCGAGGCGAGGACGTACTCCTCACGAGATCGGTCGTCGAGCCACTCGCCGATCCAGCGTTCGGAGTCGCCGTCGCCGTAGCCATTGGCAGTGTCGATGAAGTTGATTCCGCGGTCGGCCGCGGCGTCGAGGAGCTCGTGAGCCTCCTCACGGTCGGTTTCGAGCACGTCGCCGGTCTGCTTGCCGAACCGCCACGTCCCGAGACAGAGCTTCGAGACCTTCGTTCCGGTGGAACCGAGGGAAGTGTATTCCATGGCCGGTGGTCGGGGGTATTACACAAAGTCGTTCGGGATGCGGTGGTTCGGACGATCCGGGACCGGCGATTCAACGCCGCCGTGACATGCGGAGAGCGATCGCTACGCGTCGTCGAGGAGGTCGTCGAGTTCGTCCTCGTCGAGCAGCCCGACGAGGCTTTCACCCTCTTCGTAGCGCTCGTACTCATCGTCGCTCAGCCGGTCGCGGATCTCCTCGTCGGTGAGCTTGCCTTCGAGTTCCGAATCGAGGTCGTCGGGGTCGTACCCGGGAACAGGCATACCGGTCGTTCGTCCTACTGGGTGATATACTGTCGGGCAGCGACGGTCGCCTCGTCGTGTCGGTCACGGGTGGGTTCTCGAAGCAGGCGCTTCGGAGGACGGTCGGTGGAGCGTCAGGCTTCACGACCACCTGACGGAACATCTCTCCGCTGCACCCCGCATCTCCAGTAAACGGCCCGCTAATGCGTTCTTCGTCGGATGGACTGTCCGGAGCCGCTTTTTGGCCCGCCGAAAAACCGAAACGGCTTTATTGTTTTAGGCAGGCCTAATTCACATGACGGACGACTCCGCAGCCCACGAGGAACCGACGAGGCGGGAGTACGTGAAGTACGGCAGTGCGATCGTCGGTGGGGCGCTGCTCGCCGGCTGTACCGGCGAGGGCAGTTCTGGCGGAGCGAACGATTCGAACGGCTCGAACGACTCCGCCGGCGGAAACACGACGGCGGGTGGGGGCGAGAGCTCGTACTCGGTGGCGATGGCCCCGAGGGGTGAAGTCGCGTTCGAGTCGGTGCCGGAGACGTGGGTCGCGAACAACGGGAGCTGGGCGGACATGGGGATCGCGCTCGGCCAGGAGCCGCCGAAGGGTCTCTGGCGACCCAATCGGTATCACACGCACGTCTACGACGAGATTCCCGGCGTGAGTGTCGACAAGAGCACCATCGACAAGCTGTGGGGAAAATCGCTGAACAAGGAGCTGTTCTACGAACTCGACGCCGACGTCCACGTGTTCGATCCGGTGTTCGTACTGAGCCGCTCGAAGTGGAAGCAGGCCGATCTCGACGAAGTCGACGAGAACATCGGACCGGTGTTCGGGAACAGCATCTACTCACAGGCGTTCCAGTGGCACGATCATCAGTACTACACCCTCTACGAGGCGTTCGAGAAGCTCGCGCACGTCTTCGGACAGGAGCAGCGATATCGGAAGTTCGAGCGGCTGCACGACGAGTTCATCGGCCGGGTACAACAACGACTGCCGCCGGAGTCCGAACGACCCTCGGTCGCGATCCTCCTCATCACGTCCGACCAGCCGGAGGAGTTCTACCCGTATCCCGTCAACGAGGGCACGTCGTACAAGCAGTGGCGTGACCTCGGGGCGAGGAGTGCGCTCACCGAGGCCGGGATCGAGGACTTCTACGTGTCCGGCAGCACGATCGATTACGAGGCTCTCGCGGAGGCCGATCCGGACGTGCTCCTGATGTGGGACGGCAGCGGCCGGTTCGAGCGGCAGTCCCGCGAGGAGTTCCAGAACGGCCTCGTGTCGTTCATGCAGGGCCACGACGTGGCGAGCCAGCTGACGGCGGTGAACAACGACGACGTGTACCGCGGAGCCGGAATATACCAGGGGCCGATCGTCAACCTCGCGTGGACCGAACGCGGCGCGTGGCAGCTGTACCCCGACGAGTTCGACCGGGACGAACAGCTGTTCGACCGCCAGCGCGTCGCGGACATCATCAACGGGGACGGCTGATCGTGACCGACGAGACTCCGTCGACCGTCCGGCGGACGGATTCGACCCCGGACGGCATCGCCGGATTGCCAGCGGTCGAGTACCACGAGTGGTCCGACGAGCGCCTGATCGACTGCTACCGGCGCAACAGCGTCCTCCTCCGTGAGTACGGCGCAGACGAGCGGACGATACGAACCCTCTGTGCCGTCGAGGAACACCTGCGTGCTCGTGATATCGATCCGGACCGGATCGTCGGGGAGGTGAAGGGATGAGTCCGGACCGAGAGACCGACGACGTCGACGTGGCTATCGTCGGCGGTGGTCCGACGGGCTGTTCGGCGGGCGTGTTCACCGCCCGATACGGTCTCGACACCGTGATCTTCGACCGCGGCCGCTCGTCGATCCACCGGTGTGCGTATCTGGAGAACTACCCCGGCTTCCCCGCCGGGATCGACATCGAGACGTTCACCGCGCTGCTCCACGACCACGCCACGACGGCCGGCTGCGAGATCGTCCCGGATCTCGTCGAATCGGTCGAGCGTCGTGACGACGCTGGGTTCGTGATCGAAACCCAGGAAGATCGCCGAGTTACTGCCGACCGGATCGTCGCCGCGACACGCTACGGTGGGGAGTATCTCCAGTCGCTCGGCGACGATGCAATGTTCGCGACCCACGAACACGACGGCGAGGCGTACGAGCGGTTCGATCGGTCCTACGCCGACGTCGATGGCCGGACGCCGATCGATGGCTGTTACGTCGCATCGCCGTCGGACGAAGCGGACCGCCAGGCCATCATCGCGGCCGGACGCGGCGCGCGCACCGGGCACGCCCTCATCGCGGACGTCCGCCGGGGTCGTGGCTATCCCGATCCCATCGCCAAGCAGTACGACTGGGTTCGCAAGGAGGACGAACTGACGGACGAGTGGCGTGACCGCGAGCGCTGGGCCGAGTGGTTCGACGACCGCCTGCCCGACGATCACGACTGCTCGACGGCCCGGTTGGACGAGCTGTGCGAGCGCGAGATCGATCGTCGTCTCGATCAGTACCTCAGCGACGAGGAGATCGCCACCCGGACCCGGCGTGGACAGTCCCGACTGCTCGAACACGTCGACGACGAGCGGGTTCTCGAACGGGCGCGCGAGATCGAGGCCGAGCGCCGGGCCGTCGAGACGGAGCACTGAACGACCGACCTCGACCGACGCGACAGGACTCATCACACATGACCGGACCAACGCTTCACACCATCCACACCACCCTCGACGCGCTGGCGGTCGATGGCGGCCGATACTGTGTCGTATGCGCTCGCACCGGCGAGCACCCGGTGCCGGTTGCCGGGCTACGGTTCGACGACCGAGCCACGGCGGCCCGGGCGGCCCGCGTCGCCCGGCGCTACCGCGCTCGGCTGCGACGGTACGATCCACGCGTCGCCGTCCACGACCTCATCGTTTGCGAGGACATCGCCGGAGTTCGTGGCCGGGCCGACCACGGAGGGGCCGAGTGGCACCGTCGGTTCTGGGCAGTCGCCGACCGCGAACTGGCTCGTCTCCGGGCGACCGCGGAGGGCGATCGATGACCGTCGAAACACACGTCGAGGCGGCGCTCGACCGCGTTCGTGACGAACGGGCCGTCGTGACGGAAAAGCAGACGGCCTACGGGCAGTTCGTCCGCGAGATCGAGCAGCTGTCGGTCGACACGCCATCCAGTACACAGGCCACTCGACAGACGACGGCCGGGTCGATCGCCACGATGCAGGCGGGCGGGGCGGGCGGAGTGGGTGGGTCGGACCGCTGTGAGGAGGTCAGAGAGGAGTTCGCCGCGACCGTCCGCCCGCACAGCACTGCGGACGTCGACGACGGCGAGACGCTGCTCGAAGCGATCGCCGCCGAGCTGTCCGAGCAGGTCGCGATGGCACTCGCGCCGCGAAACGCGACGGTGGGGTTCACCGCGGGCCTCAAGAACGGCGTGCTGTCCGAGATCACACAGCGACGGTCCGAACTGCGGGCGATGGCGGGGGCGCTCGATCGTGAAGCCGAATCGCTCGACGAGGCGAAGGGGGTTCTCGACGACGTGCTCGGGTGGATCGTCGAGGCCAACGAGACGCCGCTCACCGAGCTCGGTTTCGACGAGCTTCGGTCGCGCCACGATCGGCTTGCGGAGTTCCGGGATCGGTGTGATGGTCTCGCGCGCGACCGGCAGTCGGTGCTTCGTGCAACCACCACCGGCGACGGTGAAGCCGGTATTGCCCACCAGGAGCTCGTGGCGTGTCTCTACGACGCGTTTCCGGTGGCGTATCCGATTCTTTCGACCGTGGCTCGGGTCATCGAGGTCTGCGATCGGTGCCAGCAGGCGATCCGGACGCATCTCGTCCGGCGAGTGTAGCCCGCTCGGAAGGGGAATGTGGGGCTGACTCGGGGCGGGAGACGTCGAAGCGTGATCGTGACGGCCATACGCCGTGCCAGGGTTCCCGCAGCGATCCACGGCGAGTCCGTACTTTCTTATCGTCCGCCCGACCCGTATGGAACAGCAATGAGTCAGGCGACGCTTCCGGGTCGGTATCGCAACTCGAACCTCTTTTCGGGCTACTATCTCGACGAGCGTGTCTTCGGGCTGGACGAGTGGGACTGCGACGAGGAAGCCGAGCAGGCGTTCGAGGAGCTACAGGCGCTCTACGAGGCGGAGCAGGGCACGCTCGAAAGCTACGACGAGGACCCGCTCCGGCAACACTGGATCGACGAAGTGCTCTCGATTTTGGGGTACGAATCACTTCCGGAGACACCGATCCTCGACGCACGCGGATCGGTCGATCGGGCGCTGTACGACGCCGCCGACGACCGCCGTGCCGCCGCGGCGATGAAGAGCGACGGGGAGTACGCCGGGATCTATGGACAATCGCTGTCGGTGCTCGAAGCCAAGCAGTGGGACGCCGATTTCACCGCACGCTTCGGCGAGGCGCGGTCCTATCGGGACGCCTCCCACCAGATCAAATACTACCTCGAACACACGCCCGAGTCGGTCTCGTGGGGCATCCTGACGAACGGGAAGAAATGGCGGCTCTACGGGACGAAGGACTACGAGACCGAGACCTACTACGAGGTCGATCTGGTCGACCTGCTCGAATCGGGGAGCGTCGAGGTGTTCAAGTATTTCTACGTGTTCTTCCGGCCGGCCGCGTTTCGGGAATCGGCGGGGACGACGTTCCTCGACAGGGTGTGGTCCGAAAGCGAGACCGCCGCACAGGAGCTGGGCGAGGACCTCCAGGACAACGTGTTCACGGCGCTGCGGGTGCTCGGCGAGGGCTTTGTCGAGACGAACGATCTGGAGATCGACCCCGCCGAGGAGGAGCGGCTCGGCGAGCTGAAGGAGCACTCGCTGGTGTTGCTGTATCGGTTGATGTTCGTGCTCTACGCGGAATCGCGCGGACTCATCGATCCGGACGATCCGCACGCCGCCGAGGAGTACGAGGAGAACTTCAGTCTCGACGCGCTCCGGCGCGAGGTCATCGACGAGGTGGGCGAGCGCGCCGACGAAGGGGAGTTCGAGCGGGAGTTCTCGTCGTTTTCGACCGGGCTGTGGAGCCGTCTTGAGGACCTCTTCGCGCTCGTGGATTCGGGCAACGACGATCTGGGGATTCCGGCGTACAACGGGGGGCTGTTCGACGAGGAGAGTCACGAGTTCCTCGCCGAAAACGAGGTGTCGGACCGGCATCTCGCGGAGGTCGTGTATCGGCTGTCGACGACCGAGACCGACGAGGGCCACGTCGCCGCGGACTACGCCGATCTGGATACCAGACATTTGGGAACGATCTACGAGGGGCTGCTCGAACACGAGTTCGCCGTCGCGCCCGAGGCGCAGGCGGCCGTATCCGGGGATGGTGGACAGGTCTGGAAGCCCGCCGACGAGGTGAGCGTTGCCGAGGCGGTCGAAACGGTCGAGGCGGGCGAGCTCTACGTGGTGAACGACGACGGCGAGCGCAAGGCCACGGGTGCGTACTACACGCCCGACTACGTGGTGACGTACATCGTCGAGGAGACCGTCGGGCCGCTGCTTTCCGAAATCGAGGACGATCTCGATCACTTGGAGCCGGGCACGCAGGAGTACGTGATCGCGTTCTGGGAGCGCGTGACCGATCTCAAGGTGCTGGACCCGGCGATGGGAAGCGGGCATTTCCTGACGAAGGCCACAGGATACCTCGCCGACGCGGTGATGGAGCGCGTTCGGGAGTTGGAATCGGGGTCGCTGTTCGACGAGGAGCTGGTCCGGCGCACGATCTCGCGGGAGTGTATCTACGGCGTGGACGTCAACGGGATGGCCGTCGAGCTGGCGAAGCTCTCGATGTGGCTCGAAACGCTCGCCGCCGACCAGCCGCTGGCCTTCCTCGATCACCACCTCAAATCCGGGAACTCCTTGGTGGGGTCGGACATCACCGAGGTGCTCGCCGAGGACGGCGACGCCGATGCGATCACGGACGACGCGGAGGGGATGGTCCAGTCGAGCCTGTTCGATTACTTCGATCAGGTGCGCCGGCAGGCGCTCGATCACGTGATGGACCGCATGGGCGAGCTGCTCGCCATCGACAACGAGACCCTGGACGACGTGCACTCGATGGAGGCACTCTACGACGACATCCGCGAGGACCCGCTGTACGAGCATCTCCAGGCGATGGCGACGGTCCACACGGCCGGTGAGTTCGGACTCGACGTGCCCGACGACGCCATCGAGCGCATGGCCCGCGCCATCGAGGACGACGAAGCGTGGGCCGAGATCGAGGCGACCGACTGGTTCCCTGCGGCCCGCGCGATGGCCGGCGAGGAGGGCTTTTTCCACTGGGAGCTCGAATTCCCCGCGGTCTTCTTCGACAGCGACGGCGAGCGACTGGCGAGTGCGGGTTTCGATGCCGTGGTCGGCAATCCGCCGTACGGTGATATTTTGTCTACTTCCGCGAAAAGATACTGTCGAAGCCAAAATCTCGGATTCGAGAGTGAAAGAGCCGATGTGTTTACTGCCTTTGTTTCGCTTCCAGAAGCCATCCTACAACGTGATGGGCGACTTGGCTACATCATCCCTAATACGCCGCTTCGTGGTAAGCAGTACGAGAAATTCAGAGAGACCAATTCACAACGGTATTCCATCAACACAATAGCTGATTTTGATAGAAATCAGATATTCTCGGTGGAAGTTTACACAATGATACTTCTGTGTGAAAATGAAACCCAAGACGAAGATTATGTTTCTAATTATGTCAATGTATCTGGTGGGATGGGCAAATCAGAAACTATTCCGTTCGAACTGACGCCAGCAGCAACTGATATCTGGGTCCCATCGAATCCGCTTGCGAGTAAAATCAAACAAAATGATGATACGGTGCGGCTCGGTGATGGAACAATTTGCACTTGCCATGATGCTGGTATCGACTACAAAGTCAGCGGTCAAGGATGGGACAATCGTGGTGAAGGAGTTAAAATATCTGATTTGATATTATATGAAGGGAATCCAGAATCGGAGGATGATCTCCGATATGTTGGTGGTGGGGAAATTCGTCAATATCTCATCAGTCCAGAAAACAAGTGGCTACGCCATAACTACGAATCGTTTGTTGAGGGCGACATTGTAATTCAGGTGTATCCAGAGTATAATGAGTCAAGTCAAAAGATCGTCACGAGACAAACTGCGGATGATATTATTGCTGCGCTCGATACAGACCAACTTTACACCGCCAAATCCGTACACACAACACTTCTTCAAAACAACTCATACGATATTCGATATATACTGGCAGTTTTGAATAGCAATTTGTCGAATTACGTGTACGAATCAATGTCTGGTGAAGAAGGAAGGACATTTGCACAGGTTCGGATTCACGAACTTCGTTCACTTCCGATTCGGACTATCGATTTCAAGAAGAATGAAGAACAGCCATCGATGGCAGAACTCAAACAAGAGTACGAGTCTGAAATCTTGAGTGATGGATCCGACTTCAAGTTATCCAAGATTGATAATAACGAGATATTCCATGACAGACTCGTGATTCTGTCGAAGGAAATCGAAGACAAAAAGCGTAGCCGAAACAACCTCAATCTCGACCTCCTCGATTACCTCGGCAGCTACGAGGATGGCCCGACCCTCGGAGAGCGCTATCAGCCGGCGAGCGGGCTGTCGGAGTCGGTGCTGACCGACACCGAGGCCGACAGCGAGTTCGAGAAACTCCGGGTGACGGGCGCGCAGATCGAGCAGGATGGCGACCGCCTGCGGGTGCTGGCGGAGCCGTACGTGAAGCCTACCGATCCCGACGAATACGAGACGAACAGTCGGGGCTACGCCACGCTCGATCCCGTGCCGGCGATGGAGTTCGTTGGGCTGAGTGAGCCAGAGGCCGACCTCATCGCGGCGTTCGTGCCCCACGCGGTCGACGCGGCCGACGGCTTCGCGGGCTATCGGGACAACGCGACCGCGACGATTTCGCCGCTCGATAGATTGGAGGGGCTGACGCTGCCGACGCTTGCGGATGTCGAGGGTGGCATCGAGCGCTATATGGACGCCCGCGAGCGCGCCGCGGAACTGGACGAACAGATCGAGCGCACCGACGAGTTGATCGACGAGATCGTCTATGAGTTGTATGGGCTGACTGACGACGAGATCGAGATCGTGGAGGAAGCGGTCGGGGAGTGAGCGCGGTTGCGGTGCGGTGGCGGAGTGGTTGGGCTAGTTGTCCTACCGCGAGAGAGCGGAGCGAACGAGCGGGCCGAGGAATCCCCCGAGTGTAGCGAGGGGGTGACGTTGGCTTTTGATCCACATTTTGCTAGCGAGGCGCTACGCGCCTCGGACCATTCGCGCGGCTCCGCCGCGCGAAGACAGCGAAGGAGCGCGAAGCGCGACTGAGTGCAGCAAAAGGTGGGTTTCACACCGGAAAGTCGGCGTCGGGATCGACCACGCGATCCGGCTCGTCGGGCACGCGCCAGTCGGTCGCGAGCTCCAGAAGCTGGGCGAGGATGCGCCCGGTCGCACCCCACACGACGAAATCGTCGACCCGGAAGAAGTGGAGTCGAATCTCGCCGTAGTGGGGGTGATCGCGGCGCTCCGAGTCGTAGTTCGCCGGGTCGGTGAGCGCCGCCACCGATAACACTGCTACCTCGGCGACCTCGCGCTCGTCGGGGACGTACTCGCGGTCAGGAACACGGGCGACGAACGGCCGGACCGCGTACTCGGTCACGGTCCGGATGTCGTCGATCCGGCCGATCACTTCGGCAGTCTCCGGATCGAGTCCGATTTCTTCGTTCGCTTCCCGAAGCGCGGTCGCGGTGAGGTCCTCGTCGCTGGGTTCGCGGCCGCCGCCGGGGAAGCTCATCTGGCCCGGATGCTCGCCGAGGTGGTCGGCGCGCTTGGTAAAGAGAAGGTGCGGACCGTCCTTGCGGGTGATGACTGGCGCGAGCACGGCCGCCTCCCGCTGCTCGTCGGTAACCGCCGTGGCCGAATACTGAGCCACCCGCGCGAGATCCATGCCCATCGAACGTGCCGCCGGGGCTTAATTCGTCCGCTCGTCGATCTCGGGCGCGTGGCTCCCGGCGCGGTCGTCGGCCCCATCCATCTCCGCTGCCGCGTCGTCGAGCCGATCACGGACACCACCCAGATCGACCGGAGCCCACGCATCGAGGTCGTAGCTCACGTCCAACAGCTGGGTAATTCGCGCGTGATCGGCGTCGGCGACGGCCCGCGCCGCGTCCGCACGAAATCGCTCCTCGGCGACGGCTCCCAGAACTGTGCGGTCGACCTCGCGTGGCTCGATATCCAGGATGTGTGGGAGGTCCTCAGCCCGGTCCGGGAGCGTCGGAAACGCCGTCGGGCCGACGGCGAGAAGCGGGTCATCCGCAGTCGCTTCCGGAACCATCCCCTCGACACCGGTATCCGCAGGGTCGATCGCGACGAGACGGTAGGCCGTGATCGCGTCGTCGATCGTCTCCGCCGACTCGAACTCGGTGCCACGCTTGAACGCGAGTTCGTCACACGCCTGGGATAGCTCCGCGCGGGTGAGCGCGCCGAACAGATCGACCACGCCGGCGAGCTCGTCGTGGCTGAAATCCATCGTTCGACGGTTCCGGTCGACGCCAATGGCTCTTTGGATCGCCCGCGATCGGCCGACTCGAACCGATCCCACGGTAACGTTTTGGCAGTGGCTACTCCATCTGAGTCGTGACGACCGAAACCAACGACGGAGACGATGCGATCGACGGCGGACGGCTCGGGGTGGGGATCGCTATCGGTGTTGCACTCGGTGCAGCCCTCGGGACAGCGACGGGCGAGATGGGGTTGTGGCTGGGTGTCGGCGTCGCCATCGGGATCGGTGTCGGCGCGGCGCTCGAATCACGATCCGGGTAACAACAGAGACCGTCTCAACCGCCAGCTGTGTCGGCAATGTGTCCGACTCAGTCGACCGATTCGAGGTCCGCTTGCGCGGCTCGTCGGAAGTGCTCAGGATCGAGCGACGTGTCCGCCCACGCCGGGAGGCGCGTGTCGGCACCAGGGGAATCGATCGCTGCGGCGTACTGGGCGACCTGGTCGCGCTCGGCCACCCGGTCGTAGTCGAGCCCGTTGTGCGCGGCGTCGGCAGCGTACTGTTCGACGAGCGTTTTTGCGGCGGTTTCGTACCGCGCGGGCAGCGTCTCGTACGCCGGCTCGACACCGTGTTCTTCAATAGCACGGAACACCGCTGCGCCGACCGCACGACTCATCGCCGCAAGCCCCGCCGAGCCGCCGACGTCGCGGTGGTCGTGGACGTGGGTGCCGAGATCGACCTGGGCCGTGCCCGCGAACCCCACAGCGTCGAACGCGGCACCGAGTGTATCGATTTCGAGGCCCCACTCGCGACTCACCCGAAGCTGACGCGCGAGATCGGCCGTGAGCGCGACTTCGCCCGCGAGCGCGTACCGGAACGCGTCGAGGTATCCGAGGATCGCCGCGTCGTGGCGCTGGGCGAGTGCGCGCACCAAAGGAACGTAGAACAGCCGGAACAGCCGTCCGAACAGCTGATTTCGCTCGACACGGGCGTAGTAGCCTTTTACGAACCCGAACTCGCCGTCGAGCGGCGCGAGGAGTCGAGGGACGTGTCCCGAGGAGTACGAGGTCGCGTCTGCGTCGTGGATCACGACGTACTCGGTGTCGAGCGCAGCGACGCCGAGTGCGAGCCAGACGTCCCGGCCCTTCCCTCGCGCGCCGTCGAGACCGTGCTCGGCCAGCAGTTCCCGCACCCGCGGACCGCCACACCAGAGCGTCTCGACCGGGTCGAACGCGCCGAGCCACGCGTCGAACGCGCCGACGTTCGCCGGTTCGGTTCGGAGGGCGACGATCACCCGCGCAGGGTCGATATCCGCGAGCGTCGAGAGCACTCGTTCGGCCGCTGGCGTCCGGTACTCGCGGTCTGTCATCGGCACGACGACGGTCGCCCGATCGGTGGGGGCATCCGGCGTGGCGTCGCCGAAGTCGTGCAGCGTCGTGATCCGTTCCTGGACGTACTCCACGATCAGCCACCCCACACGGCCGTCGTGATCGGAAATCGGTCGGTACTCTGCGGTTCAGCAAATCTGGAAACGAAGAGTGGGCGGCAGAGAACCGGGCGACGTCGCGACGAACGCGGCGGGCCGGGCGGCGGACTCCGTGACACGGCCGCTGCTACGCGAAGCCGTCAATCAAACCTTCCGAAAGCCACCGCGATCGCCGGTTCGTGGCCTCGAGCGATGTGACTTACTGTCGTAGTGAAAAGGCACGGGAGATGATGCCAGGGCAACGGACCGTATCCCGTGCGCACGGAACCAGAGGCGGTTCCATCCGTACGAATGACCCCGAGTATGGAATACTTACCTCTTGCATCGTGTGTCAAGGTGTGAAACATGTGTCGCGCCGAGAGACGCGAACGCTCACTCTGGTTCGGCGAGGTGTTTGGCGCGACGGGCGTCAGTCCGGTGGTCGTCGTAGACGTCGTGTGCCCACGATCGGAGCGTCTCGTCGGTGCTGTCGAGACACTCACGGAGGACGCCGCGCTCGTCGTGTGTGTTGACCAGCACGCGTTCGTCGAAGATCGCGAGACCGAAGTGGAGTTCGGCGGGATAACAGTACAACGTGAAGTTGTCGAGCGAATATCCGTCCTCGAGGTCGTTCGAATAGTGGGTCAACGAGGCGTCGAGCACCGATTCGTCGATGATCAACTCCATGTCGGTGTCGGTCGTGATGAGCGGCTGTGCGGCCTCGGTGAAGCGTGGGCTAACAACCGACGCGATGCCACGAAACGTTTCGGTCGTGGCCGTTCTGAACTGGTCAGTGAAATGGGTGGCAGCCGCGTGGGGGTCCTCTCGGGAGTTCGTCACCAGCGTGGCTTTCGAAAGCGCAGCGAGCGGGAGCGTGTCAGCGAGGTCGCCGAGTCGGTTGAGAAACATACCCCACTCGTCGATCCGGTCGATCGCCGATTCGAGCGCTTCGTAGTGGCTGAGAACGAGATCGCCGCCGATAGTGAGTCGGTACTCACCGCCCGTCTGCTCGACCCATCCCCGACTTTCGAGCCCGTCGAGCGCGCGGTGGACGGTCGAGCGCGACAGGTCACACGCCTCGGTGAGTTCGCACTGGCGATGGGGCTGCTCGCGGAGCGTTTCGAGGATCCGTACCCGGTTCGCCGAGCCGGCCAGAAACGCGACGTGCTCACGCGGTCCCATTGGCTCGGATGTCTCCCATTGTGCGGTATATCTCTTTTGGATCAATCGGTGGAAAAATGCTCATGTCATAAACACGTTCGGCGCTGTACACTTCACGCAGACGGGGAGTTGGGTCGCTCACTCGAAGGTCGCGTCGAACGCGTCCGCCCCCATCGCGTCCACGCGGCCCGAATCGACGTTCGCCACGACGTGCTCTCGACGACGCATCCCGACGAGCGCCGACGTCACACCAGGTCCCGAACGCGCGAACGTGAGCGCCTTCGCGGCCGGCGTCTCGCCATCGAGTCGGTCGGCAACGCCGGTCGGAATTTCGTCCGCGAGGCGGCCTTGAGCGAGCGGGGCACTCACGAACACGTCGAGTCCGGCCTCGCGCGCGAACCGGAGCGCGCTCTGGGGGCCATCGGGACCGTCGTGGGCCGCGACGGTGAACGCGTCGGCCATGACGACATTGAACGGAAGCTGCACGGCCCGGAAGTGGGTCGCGTCGTTGCCCGTCGTCCGGGCCGCAGCGCGGGCGCGCGAAACGATCTCGGGGAGCGAGAGGTGATTTGGGTCGTCAGGTGCGACACGGAACGCGTCCCACGTCGCCACGCCGTAGTGACGGAGGTCACCAGCGGCCGCGCGCTCTTCGAGTCTGGCGAACGTCGCCTCCAGATCGTCGTAGACGGTCTCGCGTGAGCGCTCGTCGAGCTGGAACTCTGGGTTGTGAACGTAGTAGCAGTCGATCGTTTCGATCCCGAGATTCGCGAGCGAGCGATCGAGCTGATCGTCGACGAACGCGGGCGCGAGACAGTGCATCCCGCGGACGAGATCGTCGGCGTCGACGATTCCGGGCTCGATGTACTCCTCACGGATGTACTGTCCCGGGTCGTCGGGTCGTCCACCGTCGAACGGCACGAACCCGCCCTTGGTGGCGATCACCACCGCGTCGCGATCGACATCGGTCGCATCGAGCGCACGCCCGACGACCCGTTCGGAGCGCTGGTGACGGTAGTTGATCGCGGTATCGAGCACGTTGATGCCGGAGTCGAGCGCCCGCACGATCGAGTCGTGATACGACTCGTCGACTTCATCGGTGGGATCGCCGAGGTAGGTCCCGAGGCCGATGCTGGAGACGATGCAGTCGCCGAACCGGCGGAAGTACGTCCGGCCGAATTCCTCAGTATGGCGGTCGCGGTACGCCCACGTCGCCTCGCTGGTTGCCATGCGAGCGATTGGCGGCTCGTGGTGATATGCTGTGGGACACGCCTCCCAACGACTCCGCCACGAAGCAGCACCAATCCGTTTCTCGGCGACGGAATTGACTCGTCCACAACAATCACGATGCAAACGAGAGACCGCGAGCCACACCCTCCCGCGCCCACTTTTTTACTTCTCGGGTGCGCTCGCTCCCGTCGGTCGCTCGCCCACCACTCGTCGCAAAAACCTGGACTAAAAACACCCGCTCACTCGCGGTGCTCGTTCGCGGTTCAGCTACACTGACTTTCCGCTACCACATCGCAACCGCCACACACCTCCCCAACCGATTCCTTCACTCCGTTCAGTCATCCCTCGCACGAGTCGTGCGCTGGAGGCGCACTCCCGCGCGCCACTGCCAGCGGATTTTCGTCCGCCGCCGTCACTCGTTCCGGTACGCGTCGATCGCCGCCCGATAGCCCTCGCGGTAGGTCGGGTACGTGAACTCGTAGTCCAGATCGTGGAGTTTGTCGTTCGCACAGCGCTTCGAGGTCTCTATCCGGCGGCGTGCGGCTGCGGAGAGGTCGCCGTCTTCGAGGCGCTCGGCCTTCGTTCGCTTCTCGGGGCGCGGAACGTCGCACTCGTCGGCGAGCCAGTCGGCGAAGGTGTGCTTCGAGACGGGTTCGTCGTCGGCCACGAGCACCGTATCGTCGCGCGCGGTGTCGATTTCGAGGAGGAATCGGATCGTGCCGGCGGCGTCGTCGCGGTGGATCATGTTGAGATAGCCCGCCGTGACGGGGCCGTCGAGGTAGCGATCGAGCCGGTAGCGGTCGGGGCCGTACAGCCCCGCGAAGCGCGCGACCGTTCCCGCAATGCCGTGATCGCTGGCTTCCTCGCGGGCGATCCGCTCGGCCTCGGCGAGCACGTCGGTCTTCTCGGTCGTCGGCTCGATCGGCGTCTCCTCGTCGACCCACGCGCCGTCGTGATCGCCGTAGACGCCAGTCGAGGAGGTGTAGATCAGGCGATCAGGTGGCTGCTCGCGCGTGCCGAAGGCCTCGATCGCGGTCCGGAGACCGTCAACGTAGATCTCGCGCGCGGCCTCGGCGTCCCGACCACCCGAACTCGCCGCGAACACCACGCAATCGACGTCCGGCACGCGCGCGAGGTCGTCGGGATCGGTGATATCGGCCCGGGCGGCATCGAGGCCGGCGCGTTCGATCCGTTCGACGCCCGCTTCCGAGCGGCGCACCCCGACGACGTCGTGGTCGGGCGCGAGCTGGCGACCGAGTTCGAGACCGACGTAGCCACACCCCAGAATGGCGACACGGGTCACGGTTTGCGTTCCTCGATGTACCCGTGAATGGTGGCGAGCTCGTCGAGATCCATCGGGAGCCGGCCCTCGATCTTCTGCTGGATCTCGCGGGCATCGAGCGCACCGTCGATCCCGGACTCGACCGCCTCGACGTCGAGGACGGCGGTCGTCATCCCCATCAGGAGGTGGTCGCGGGTTTCGAGCACGATGGCCTCCGCGTCGGGTTCGTCCTCGCTCGTCGCGAGGATCGCCGCGGCCTCTTCGAGCGTGAGATCGGGTGATTCGCCCTCGGCGAGCATCGTGACCGGCTCCCGTGGGACGCCAGCCTCGTCCGCGACGATCTCGACTCCGTATTCTTCGATGACGTTTCGGAGGCGGTCGTCGTAGCGTTCGCGGAGTTCGTCGGGCGAGAGGCTGCCCGCGTCGTCGATATCGTGGAGCATGTCCGGGATAGCGCTCGCCGACGTAAGTGGATTGAGTTCGGGAGCGAGGCCGGCCGTGAACGCGTCGTCGTAGCCCGCGACGCGCCCCAATCCCTCGATCAGTCCCGTTTCGGCTGCGAGCTCTGCAACGGAGCCGCTGCGGCCGGCCGCGACGCGGGCTGCACCGAGTGGATCGCGAAGCGTGCGTGCCGCCAGTGCCCGGTCGTGGTCCGCGGCGAGCGCGACGAACCGCCCGGCGGCGACCAGCAGCGCCGTTGCCCCGTCGCTGTGGACGTACGTCCCGGCCTCGATCTGCGTTCGCACGCTGGCAACGGGGCAGCCAACGAGCGCGACGACGACGCTCGCACGACAGGCAGGGCTCGCCGCCAGACGACCCTCCTTCGGGCAGTCGGTGGCGTCGACGACGAGCCGCCGGCCTTCCACGCGTGTCTCACAGCCGCAGTCGCCATCAAGTGCGTTTGCTGTCGGCTGACCTGACGCGTCCTGCATGCCACGCGGTGGTCGCGGTTTCGGATTTGAAACTTCGCCGGCAGCGGTCGGGCGGTCGCGGTGCGGTTGCGGCGGTGCGGGCCTGGCGTCCTGCGGTCGCTCCGCGACTGCAGGGCTCAGGAGAGCTTGCTCTCCTGGTGGATCGAGGGCGAGGGTGCGAGCAACGCGAGCGCCCGAGAGCTCGGGTGGTGCTGTGCGGTAGCAGGAGTGCCAGCAGTTCTACCGCGAGTGAGCGGCAGTTTTTAGTCCAGGTTTTTGGAGAGGGTTCGACCGAACGCCGCAGGCGTGAGGGAGGACCCTCTGTAAAAAAGTGGGTGCTCTAGGCCAGACTCGATCCGTCGAACTCGCTGCGGTCGTAGTCGATCTCCATCGCGTCGAGCAGCGTGGGCGCGATGTCGAACAGGTCAGTGTCGTCACCGACGTGGGCGTTCGCATCGTCGACGAACAGGCAGGCGTTATCGAAGCTGTGCATTCCGTTGCGCGGCCCGGTGTCGAAGACGCTGTCGTGGCCCGAGAAGCCGGCTTTGAGATCGAAGCCGTGATTCGGGATGGCGACGAGATCGGGCGCGATGTCGTCGTGGGCTCCGCGGAAGGCGTCCTCCTTCTCGACGACGCGCTCACAGACCTTCCGGCCGTCGGGGCCTTCGAGGGTTTCGAGCGCTTTCTTGAGTTCGGTGCGTTTCTCCTCGTAGTCCTCTTCGGCGACCGCGCCGCGTGGCTCGCGGCCTTCGAGGTTGATGTAGAACCGGCCAGGGATGAACGCGTACGCCTCGGTGTCGTCGGAGATGTCCGCGAGGCTCTCGTGATCGTCGTCAGCGTAGTCGAGCCAGCCGTTCTGGTGGAGCCACTCGTTGAAGTGGACTTCGTGATCGAGGCTCGTGAATCCGTGGTCGGAGGCAACCGCCATCGTGACGTCCTCTGGCAGCATCTCGCGCAGGCGGCCGAGATACTCGTCGACCTTGCTGTAGAAGTCGAGGAACTCCTGCTTGTACTCGCCGTCCTCCTCGTAGTGTTTGAACAGGAAGTGGTTCACTCGATCGGTGGTCATGAACACCCCGAACAGGAGGTCCCAGTCGTCCTGCTCCACGTACTGTGAGAAGGCCTCGAAGCGGGCGTCGAGGGTGGCGTGGGCGTCCTCGATGAACTCACTCTTGTCGTCGTCGTGACCGAGCTTCGCGTTGTTGTCGATCCGGTAGTCGAGACCGGAGAGGGTGTCTCGAAGCTCGTCGGGGTAGGCGGCCTCGTCGACGCCAGGCGAGAGGAAGCCCGAGACCATCCGCTGGACGTCGCGCTGGGGCGGGAAGGTCACGGGGACGTTCATCACGGTGGCGTCGCGGCCCTCCTCCTCGACGCGGTCCCAGACACGAGTCGCCTGGACGTCGCGCCCCATCGGAACATAGGTTTCGTACGAACCGACTTCTCGGTCCTGGAAGCCGTAGACGCCCGTCTCACCGGGGTTGACGCCGGTGGTCAGGGAGGGCCAGCACGCGCTCGATTCGGGGGGTACGATCGAATCGATCGCGCCCGAACTCCCCTCGCGGGCGAGCGTGGAGAGGTTCTCGAAGACGTCCGGGTTGTCCTCGATCAAGCTGTACGGAACCCCGTCGATACCGAAGAAGGCGACGCGCGGGGCGTCGTCGCCGCGGATGCGGTCGAACAGTCCCATGGGACGGCTACTCCCGAGGGGCACAAAGAACGTTCGTTTCGGCATCACCCCTCACGGGACGGGATCGCCGGAACACGCCGACCGTCAGTGCTCGCCAAGCGGCTGTCCACAGGCCGGACAGCGCGCTGTCCCGTCGTCCGTGTCGTCGACCGCGAGGTTCTCGGGGACCACCGTGAGGTGATGCAAGCCGGCAGCGGGACGTTTTGCGGCCATCACGACCATCGCTACGACTCCCGCACCCAAAAGATTACCCATAATTCTAACACATTCGCCGCGACCCCCGGCATAACCGTGAGGAATACGAGGATTTTCGTCGCCGGAACTCGTTGGCAGAGTATGTTCGAACGAAACGTCGGTGGTCTCGATCGGATCGCTCGCGGCGTGCTGGGTGCGTGCCTCGTCGCGGTCGCGTTCGGTGCGTTTCGTGCTGGCCGGCGCTCGACGGCGGTCGCCGTAGCACTCGGGAGCGCCGGGCTGCTGTTCAACTTCGCTACGGCGCGCTGTGGACTGAACAAGCTGCTCGGCATCGACACCTGTCCGCGGGAGTGACAGCCCCGAGAACTTGACTTCGCGGTGGCGCGCGGCTGCACGCCGTTCATCGGCGCGCAACTCTCGTGCGAGGTCTGCGTGAGCGAAGCGAACGCAGGCTCGTCAGAGCTTCGCTCTGACGGTGGATGACTGAGCGACAGGCGGCACGAACGAAGTGAGAGCCGCCGAGCGAAGGAATCGGCTGGGGAGGGTGTGGCTCTCATTTGTATCGGATGTAGCACCACAGACATCGTCGGAGTTATCATTTCTGATTGACTTTCGACGGTGCCGCCGCAGGATTCGGACCACAGCCTTGTCTTGGGGTTCGCGTCGATCCTCGAAGATCGAATGAGTTGCCGGGTATGAACGCATTTCTCCACGAGAAACTGTCACGTCGAGCGGTATACATTGTACCAATAATACATTGAAGAAAGACACAACAACATAGCGAATAGAAGCAGCGGAACGTGACCGGTTTCCGGGATCGCTGACCAAAAACGATCGATCTCTCTCGTGGTTGAGATGAGAACGCCCGCTGCTGCAAGGACCCATGCCTTGACGAAATCGCTGTTGTTCATATCTCGCTATGACTCAGCAGGAGACAGGATTGTCGGTCTCAGCCGAACTGTTCGGCGTAGAGGTCCTGGGCGTGTTCGATCGCGTCGTAGGCCGCCTGGCGATCCTCCCAGCCCTGTGTCTCGACTTCCTTCCCTTCCTCCAAGTTCTTGTACGTCTCGAAGAACTCGTCGATCTCGTCGAGCTGTTGCTGAGGAATGTCCTCCAAGTCCTCGATGTGGTCGTAGCGGGGGTCCTCGCTCGGAACGGCGATGACCTTGTCGTCCTGTTCGCCGTCGTCGTCCATCCGCATCAGCGCCACGGGGCGGGCCTCGACGATGCAGCCGGGGAAGGTTTGATCCTCAACCAGCACCATGACGTCGAAGGGGTCCTCGTCGTCGTAGTAGCTCTGCGGGATGAACCCGTAATCCGAGGGGTAGTGGACGTTCGAGTGGAGCACGCGATCGAGGACGACGCCCGGCACGTCCTTGTCGTACTCGTACTTGTTGCGCTCGCCCTTGAGACACTCTACGACCGCGTAGATCTCCTCGGGCGGATCGGGGCCCGTTTCGAGGTCTTCCCAGAGGTTCGTCATCGACCGGATCTCCAGGAGGCAGCCAAAAAATATTTTCTATTCGCCCGTCAACAGTGAGTATCCCGCTGTAGAATCGGCCGAATCTTCCGGTGGTATTCGTTGGTTATGGTGGTGTCAGCCACTAAACCCACCGTATTCCCGGATGAAGTTGCAAACTATTAAATAGACTGATGACATATCACGGTGCGATGTCAGAGGCACAAGCGGCACCGGACCGAAGTATCGCACGCGACTTGACGGCTTTTCAACAAAACATCCTCGTCATCCTTTCCGACGAGCCGATGTACGGCCTGGCGATCAAGCGCCAGCTCGAAGAGTACTACGACTCGGAGGTCAACCACGGGCGACTCTACCCCAACCTCGACGACCTCGTGGAGCTGGATCTGGTCGCCAAGAGCGAACTCGACAAGCGAACCAACCAGTACGAGCTCACCGACGCGGGCTACGAGGTCGTCGTCGACAAGCTCGACTGGACGTTCTCGAAGTTCGTGACCGACGCCGGGCGCGCCGACACCGTGCGCGACCTCGTCAACGACAACGCCTGAGGCGGCCATCGACGGCGATTTTTCGCGGTGCGTGACGATGCTCGCGAGCGCCGGCTACGGCTCCGCGGCGTCGACGACCTCGTAGCTCACGTTGCCGTCGCGGAGCTCGCCGGTGTGGGCCGACAGCTGATCCGCGACCGCGATCAGACAGACGTCGAGTCCCTTCGTGGCAGCTTCCCGGACCGCGGTCGCCGTCCCGAACCGGATGTCGGGGTCGACGTCCGCCGCCCGCGTCGCGGCCAGCGCCTCGGTCCCTGCCGTCGCCACCAGATCGTGGTCCGCAGCGGCATCGGCGACCGTCTCTGGATCGAGCGTCGTGCTGCCACCGTCCTGGACCTGTGGCACTGAGAACACCGTCACCGTCCCGAGGTCGTAGTCGAGGACACCCGTGAAATCCGTCACGCCGACGTCCTCGCCGGCCGCAGCGTCGGTGACGGCGATCGCGGTCGCGCTCCCCGCATCGCCCGCCGTCGCCCGGAGCACGCCGTCGCCCATCGCGAGCGAGACCGTCGATCCCTCGTCGATCGCGGTCGTGGCGAGCGCGGTGTCGACCTCGACCTCCTCGATGACGTCCTCGGAGACGTGGCTGACGAACTCCCGAAGCTCGTCGGTCCGAGTCAACAGCCAGTCGACGCCCTCCTTGGTGACCTCGTACCGCCCACGACCGTGTTTCTCGACGTAGCCCTGGTCGATCAGGTCCTTCAAGTAGTCGCTCACGGCCTGAGAGGTGACGCCGATCGCGTCGGCGACCTCGCGCTGGCTGACCGCCGGCTGGCGCTCGGCGATCCCCGTGAGAATTCGATACCGGGTGGCGTTGCGCTTGCTCCGGAGCACCCCCACGTCCCCGGCGTCGCCCGCGTTCGTCATCGTCGGTGGTGTGTACCGCGAACGCAAGTAGTTTTGGTGTACTCCGGGCACGATTGTATCCGAGGCGGGATTTTCGCCGTCTGAAGAAATACTACTTGCATTAAAACAACCAAAATTGTTTTACTACTCACCGGAGTTGTCTTCGGTGATGTCGCGTGTAGCGCTCCCTCACGACGCGAAAGCTGGCCCGACCAAATCGGAGGTACGGGCCGTGCTGCTCGGCAAACTCGGCCTGACGCCGACGGATCACTTCGTCGAAGTCGGGTCGTGTACCGGGGCCGTCACCATCGCGGCGGCACGGCGCGCGGGCCGGATCACCGCGCTCGAACGCAAGCCCGAACGCTTGGCGGTTACGGAAAGAAACCTCGCGGCCAACGACGTTACCGCGGACGTCGAACTCCGCGAAGCCGAAGCGCCCGATGGCCTGCCCGAAGACGCCGACGCGCTGTTTCTCGGCGGCAGCCGGAACTACGAGGCCGTACTCGATCACGCCGTCGCGACCGGCGTCGACCGGATCGTGATGAACGTCTCCCGGCTCGAAGTCGCCGGGGCAGCCACCGCGGCGTTCCGCGAGCGCGACCTCCTCGACGAAGTCGTCCAGTTCCAGGTGAGCCACGGGTACGAGCTCGCTGGCGCGACGAGTTTCGATTCCCAGAACCCGGTGTATATGCTGGTTGGCGGGGCCAGCGACGCCGACGATACCACCGATGGAGGCGCGCCATGAGCCTCTATGGCGTCGGTCTCGGCCCCGGCGAGGCGGATCTCGTCACGCTCCGCGGCAAGCGCGTGCTCGAAACGACCGACGTGGTCTACTCGCCCGGTCGCCTCTCGCGGTCGGTGGCGATCGAGCACGTTCCCGAAGATCGCATCGGCGATCTCGACTTCCCGATGACCCGCGACGAGGACGAACTCCGGCGAGCCTGGCGCGAGGCCGCCGCGGAGATCGCGCCGCGGGCGCGCGACGGGACGGCCGCCTTCGTCACGCTCGGCGATCCCAACGTCTACTCGACGTTCGGCCATCTCCGACGGACGCTCGCGGCGTTTCATCCGGATGTCGGGATCGAGATCGTGCCCGGCGTGAGCGCGGTCACCGCCTTCGCGACCGCGCTCGGTGTCGAGATATCGTCGGGCGCGAGCCTCGCGCTCCGTGAGGCCGCCCGCGGCGCGGCCCCGACCGGTCCCGATCGAATGGTTTTGTTCAAAGTCACCGACGCGCCAACGACCCACGAGGGACTCCGCGAGGCGGGCTACGACGTGGTGTACGGCCGCCGGCTGTTCATGGAGCAGGGCGAGACCATCGTGACCGACGATCCCGACACGATCGCCGAGCGGGACTACTACACCCTGGCCTACGCCGAGAAGCGCGACCTCGACGTCACACCGGCGACCGCCGCGTTCGAGGCGGAGGAGTCGGCTGGCGCTCCCGAGATGGAATCGAGAACGGAAGCCAGCGACGACGAGTCGGACGAACCGAGTCGAACGGCGGCGGACGACCGGGCCGGAACGACCGACAGCGACGGAACAGAGGGCGTCGCCGTCGCGGAGTGTGCCGAGGGCGAGGGCTGTGGCGACGAGACGCCGGAGGTCCGCTCCCGATGACCGATCCCCAGGACGCGATCGATGCGGCGGGGGCCGTCCGCGAGACGGAGCGCGATCCGCGGATCACCGAGCGAACCGCCGGCGAGATTCAGGACGGCATCCCGTTCATCGGAGCCGGGCCGGGCGATCCCGGCCTGCTGACGGTCACCGGCCGAAAGTTGGTCGAGGCTGCCGACCTCGTTGTCCACGCGGGCTCGCTCGTTAACAGCGAACTCCTCGATGCGTACTGTGCGGACGCCGAGCAGGTGTCGAGCATCGGAAAAGATCTGGAGGAGCTGATTCCGCTCATGCGCGACGCCCACGAGGCCGGACGAAGCGTCGTCCGGCTTCACAGCGGCGATCCCGCGATCTACGGTGCGGCCCTCGAACAGATGGACGCGCTCGAACACGAGGATGTGCCAACCTACCTCGTGCCGGGCGTCACGTCGGCGTTCGCGGCGAGCGCGACGCTCCGGACCCAGCTCACCCTGAATGGCGTGGCGAACCACGTCGCGTTCACCCGGCCGCGGGGCGAGACCCTCGATCCCGACGAGGACCACATCGGCGAGTTCGTCGAAATGGGCGACGTCACGACCTGCATCTATCTCGGTACCCACGCGATCGCCGAGACGATGGACCGCCTGGTCGAGACGGGCCACGACCCCGACACGCCGGTGACCGTCGTCTATCACGCCTCGTGGCCCGACGAGGACATCATCGAGGGCACGATCGGGACCATCGGCGAGAAAGTCGCGGCGGCGGGCTATCGAGCCTCGGCGATGGTCGTCATCGGCGACGCGGCGACGGGAGCAGGCTACGAGCGCTCCTATCTCTACGGCGACTGGGCGAACCGGGGCGCGGATGAAAGCGAGAGCGAGGCGGACGACTGAGATGCGACGGCAACACTCCCCAAAACGTGTAGAAAGCCCCCGCGCTCTCGACTCGGGCGGCTCGCTGCGCGCCTCGGCTCACGGCTC
Source organism: Halococcus salifodinae DSM 8989 (assembly GCF_000336935.1). Classification (NCBI taxonomy): domain Archaea; kingdom Methanobacteriati; phylum Methanobacteriota; class Halobacteria; order Halobacteriales; family Halococcaceae; genus Halococcus; species Halococcus salifodinae. The sequence goes on from NZ_AOME01000051.1 coordinate 58,879, forward strand.
GCGGCGACGCCGCTCGCGCAGACCGTGGCCTCCCTTCGATCGGCCACGCGCCGCTCGCCTTCGGTGCTTGCGTCGTCGGCCGTCGTCGAGAGACCGGCCACTTTCATTCCCACCCCTGCGGCTGGTCGGCCAGCAGTCACGCGCGATGATCCACAGACAGATCAATACTGAATCATGAGTACCGACACCAACGACACGGATTCGAGCGAAACGAGCGAACGAGAGGAATCGAACGGATCGAGCGGCCACTGCTCCACACCGGATTCGGATGGCGAGGTGGCCGAGGAGATCGCGATCGTGAGTTTCGAGCGCAAGCTCGACACCGCCCGCGAGATCGCGGCGGGCATCGGCGAGGCGTACGACTCGGTCGACATCATCGAGTACCACGGCGACGTCTTCGAAGAGCACTGGGGCGAGTACGACTGTTTCGTGGGGTTGATGGCCTCGGGCATCGCGATGCGCAAGACCGCGCCGCTGCTCGACAGCAAGTGGGACGATCCCGCGATCGTGGTCGTCGACGAGGAGTTGACGTGGGCGATCCCGATCACCGGCGGCCACCACGGCGCGAACCAGGTCGCGGGCGATCTCGCGGAGTTGGGTGCCGTTCCGGCGATGACGACCGCGAGCGAAGCGGCGGGCGAGCAGGGTGTCGAGAGCAAGGCGAAGGCGCTCGACGCCCACGTCGTCAACGGCGACTCGACGGTGGCGACCAACCTCGCAGTGCTGAACGACGATCTCGGTCCTGTCGCCCGACTCGACGGCCCCCAGGCAGTCCTCGTCGGCGACGACGTCACCGTTCTCAAACGCAACGGCGACACGGGCGTCGTGCTCGGGACAGGAACTGTCTCCGGCGTGCAGAAGGAACAAGTCCTCGGCGCGTGGGAGGCTGCTCTCGACGACCTCGATCTCGGGTTGAGTTTCGACGATGTCGACTTCGTCGCGACCGGCACCCGGAAGGAGGGCGAGGAGGGGCTCTACGTGGCCGCCCAGGAGATCGGAGCGGGAGTCGTCCTCTTCGAGAAAGAGACCTTAGAGGGGTTCGAGGGGCCCTCACCCTCCCGATCGAAGGAGCTGATCGGGTGGCCGGGGATCGCGGAAGCGTCGGCGATCGCCGGTGGCCGTGACCACGAACTCGCGCGCGAAAAAGAGCGGTTCGACGACGCCGTGACCGTGGCGGTGGGGCGCTGAGATGGCTGCGACGAACGACGACGATCTCGGGACGCTCTCCGTCGTCGGTATCGGCCCAGGTCTTCCGCACGCGATGACTCAGCGTGCGAAAGACGTGATCGCCACCGCCGACTGCGTGATCGCCTCGAATCTCTACCAGGCGTTCCTGCGCCGGGACGGCACGCTGCCGCCAGAGGATGCCGCGGTCGCTGCGGCCACCGACGGCGGTACTGCCGCCGGTGACGACGGGGCGACGGTGCTCGAACGACCGAACGGGACCCGCCAGACGCTCGTCCGGTCGTCGATGGGCCAGCAGATCGAACTCGCGCGCGAGGCGTTCGAGCGGGTCCGCGACGGCGAGGACGTCGCCCACGTCTCCGGCGGCGATCCGAACGTCTACGGTAAGAGCGACTTGCTGTTCACGATGGCCGAAGCGGAGGGGGCGACGGATATCCCGATCGAGGTCGTGCCGGGCGTGACGGCTGCGCTCGGCGGCGCGGCGAACCTCGGCGCGCCCCTCTCGAACGACTTCTGCACGATCTCGCTTTCGGACAAGTGGCGCGGGTGGGACGAGATCGCCGAGAAGCTCCGCGCAGCCGCCATCAGCGGGTTCGTGATCGTGCTGTACAACTGCTGGCGCGACTACGAGCGCGCGATCGACGTACTCCGTGAGGAGCGGAGCGACGACGTCCCGGTGGGGATCTTCAACGACGCCGGCCGAGGCGACGCCGGCCGGAATTTGGAGGACGAGACCCACACCATCACGACGCTCGGCGCGGCGACCGACCACGACGACGAGGTCGGCGGGATGGGGACCTCGATCCTCGTCGGCAATCACGAGACGGCGGTCTGGGAGAACGATTTCGACGAGTACCTCGTCACCCCGCGCGGCGGGCGTGACGTCGACGATTTCTGACCATGAGCACTGACGACACCACCGAGACGACCGAAACCGACGCGAGCACAGACGCGGAAACCACCACGGCAAGCGCCGAGAGTGAGTGCGGGGCGTCGAGTTCGACGACGGAGTCCGGATGCGGCGCAGCCGATACGGACGAATCCGCTTCGAGCTGTGGTAGTTCGAAAGGAGACACGACCGACGAGAAGGTGGGATCGACGGTCGAAGACTTCGACGCCGATCCGGGCAGACTGATCGCCGTCGGTCTCGGCCCTGGCGAACCCGAGGGAATGACGAGTCGCGCGAAAGCGGCGCTCGCCGACGCCGAGCACATCGTGGGCTACACCACCTACGTCGATCTGCTGCCCGACGGTATCACCGAGAACGCCGACGACATCCACTCGACGCCGATGTGCGGCGAAGTCTCCCGGACCGAGGAGGCGGTCGATCGCGCGCTCGCGGGCAACGCGGTCGCCATCATCGGGAGCGGCGATCCGAACGTCTACGCGCTCGCCGGCCTCGCGCTCGAGATCCTCGAATCGAAGGGTGCGACCGCCTCGATGGTCGAGTTCGACGTCGTGCCCGGCGTGCCCGCCGCCCAGTCCTGCGCCGCGCGCGTCGGCGCACCCCTGGTGAACGACACGGTGAGCGTTTCGCTGTCGGATCACTTGACGTCGATGGACACCATCGAGTCGCGGCTCCACGCGGTCGCCGCAGAGGGGTTCACCATCGCGATCTACAACCCGTGGAGCCGCAAGCGCCGAGAGAACTTCGAGACGTGCTGTGAGATCCTGCTCGAACACCGCGATCCGTCGACGCCGGTCGGGGTCGTCCACGGTGCGAGCCGAGACGACGAGGCGGCCGAGATCGTTGAACTGAATGAGCTCGAAGAGCTCGGCGAGACAGATCTGATCGACATGACGACGACGCTCCTCGTCGGCAACGAGGAGACGTACGTCTGGGACGACCGAATGGTCACCCCACGGGGCTACGAGTCGAAGTATGACTACTGAGTACGAGATCCGTCTCGACCGGGAGCGGTGTGACGGCATCTTCGCCTGTCTCGTCCGCGACGACCGTTTCGTCGAGGCCACTGATGGACTGGCGACGATCGAGGCCTCGGACGACAGCGTGGCGAGCGAGCGGACGGCGGAGACGGCCCTCGTCGCGACGTTCGATGACGACCGCATCGACGCTGCCCGACAGGCCGCCCGTGCCTGTCCGGTCGATGCGATCAGCGTGAGCGGAACCGACGGAGGAACCGACACGACGGAGGCCGACGATGAGTGACACCGAGGAAGGGGCGGCGACGCCGGCCCCCGCCACGGACCTGCTCGCGGCGTCGCCGGCGACGGCGTACTTCTGGGGCCGGGTCGCGGGCGACGGCGACCTCTCTCGCAACAGTGTGACCGTGCGCGCGGGCGACGACACCGCGGCCGACGCGCTGGCGGCGGTCGCGGGCGCGAACCGAACCGACCACCGGGTCGCGGCGCGCGAATCGGCCCACGACGCGTCGATCGTCCGATACGAGGACGAGTACGAACTCCAGGTGATCGGCGCGCCCGCCGAGCGCGCCAGCGCGGCACTCGGACTCCCGATCGACGGCCAGGCCGGCGGCTACCGATTCGACGCGTTCGCCGACCACCGCGCGCCGCTCGTTCGGGGGCTGCTCGAAGCCTGCGGCACCGTCTGCTTCCGGGAGTCAGCGGGGAGGGTCGGAATCTCGTTCGTCCACGACGACGAGCGCCTGCTCGAAACGGTCCGCTCGCTCCTCGACGCCGCCGATCCACACGTTCCGACCGACGACCTCGCCAAAAGCTCCTCGGGCGGGTACTGGTTCGGGCTGGCGGACGACGCCGATGTCGCCGGATTCGCCCAGTGGGTGTACGCCGGGAGCGACGTGTCGGGACTCTACTCCGAGAATCGACGCCGGAAGCTCCGCCGGAGCGTCGAACGCGCAACCGGCGGCGACGTCGGAGAGCTCTCGGGATGACCGCGAGCGCGCAGGCCGCCCCCGCAGGACTCGACGACGAGGCGGTACTGCTGGTCGGTCACGGCTCCCGGCGCGAGAAGTCGAACGAGCAGGTCCGCGAGCTCGCCAGTGGGATGGAAGACCGACTGGGCGTCCCGGTCGACGTCGGCTTTCTCGAACTCGCCGCACCGTCGATCGACGAGGCGATCGCGGGGCTCGCCCCGGCGGTGTCGCGAGTTACGGTCGTCCAGCTCTCGCTGTTCGCCGCGAGCCACGTCAAAAACGACGTACCGCTCGCCGTCGAACGTGCCCGCTCGGCACACCCCGATCTGACGCTGCACAACGGCTCGCATCTCGGCGTCCATCCCGCGATCGTCGATCTGCTCGACGATCGGGCTGCCGCGGTGGAGGATGGGTTGGAAGCGGATCGCGGGGCCGAGGAGGTCGCGGTCGTGCTCTGTGCGCGCGGGTCCAGCGATCCCGACGCCAACGCCGACGTGCACAAGCTGGCACGGCTGCTCTACGAGGGCCGTGCGCTCGATCGGGTCGAGGCGTGTTTCGTCGGTGTCACCGAACCGCGGCTGTCGGGGGCGCTTCACGCAGTCGCCAAACACCGCCCCGACGCGATCGTCGTGCTGCCGTACATGCTCGGTGACGGCGTGCTCACCCAGCGGATCCGGGACCGTACTGCGGAGTTCGACGCCGAGTACCCCTACGTCGACGCGGCGGCCGGCGACCCGCTCGGCACCGATCCGCGGTTGCTCGACGTGCTCTGTGATCGGTGGCAGGCGGCCCGAACCGACAGCGTCGAGATGTCGTGTGACACCTGCAAGTACAAAGTCGAACTCGACGGCTACGAGGAGGACGTCGGCGGTGCGCGCGCGATGCTTCGTGCGCTCACCCACCAGGAATCCCACGCCGACCGCGAGAGCGTCGACGACGATCCCCACGCCCACGACGCGCCCGCAAAACACGTCGCGGTCTGTACGAACCAGACCTGCGCCGCCGACGGCGCGCCCGCGGTGCTCGAACGGCTCCGACAGGCGGCCCGCGACTCCGCAGCCTGCGACGCCCGAATCACCCGCTCGTCGTGTCTCGGCCGATGCGGCGACGGCCCGATGGTCGCGGTCTACCCCGACGGCGTCTGGTACGGCGGCGTCGACGAGAGCGACGCCGACCGCATCGTCTCCTCGCATCTCGACCGCGAGCGCATCGTGAGCGATCTCGTCGATCAGACGCTGTGACGCCCAACTAAATCCACATTACCACACATGACTTGTCACGAACTCGAAGCACTCCGACTCGGACTCATGAACGTCCTCGGCACAGAGGACCGAACCGCTCGCGACCACGCCGAACAGGAGCTGGAGGGCCATCTCGACGGCCCCATCGAGGGGCTTGCGAACGCCGAAACCCTCTCAGGTATCGAGCGCCATCTCGATGCAGCGCTCGTCGATCTCGAAGAAGAGATCGCCACCACCGACGAGAACGACCCCGAATACGACTACCTCCGCGGGCGACTCGTCGCCGTCCGGGACGGCGAGCGTGCCGTCCACCGGCTGACCGATCAGGGCGAGAGCGTCCTTGACGGGCTCGGCGACGCACACGATCTCCTCCACGAGGCGTTCCCGGCGGATGAGTAGTTCGGACGTGACGACCGATACCACGACTGTCCCCCTCGGCGACATCGAGCCGGCGCGGTCGCGCCACGCTGGCCGGCGCTCGGCCGTGGCGCTGACCGAGGACCTGCTCGTTGCCGGCACGGCGGTGGGGGATGTCCGTGCGTACGATCGAACAACCCTCGACGAACGCTGGTTCGCCGAGGGAACGAACGACGAAACGAGCGTCGTCGCGGCGGTTGGATTCGCTGGCGGCGTCGCCGTCGGCGAGCGCGGCCCGGACGGCGGGGTTCGGCTCTACGATGTCGCGACCGGTAGCGTGCGCTGGCGATACGACACGGCGGACGACGTCGGCGCACCCCAGAAACGGAGCCGGTTTTTCCTGCCGTTCGTCGCCGACCTCGCGGTCTGCGGGGAGCGGCTGTACGTCGCCGCGCGGCGTTACGAGCGCGACGGCGACGACCGCTCGTTCCGGAGCGTGGTCTACGCCTTCGAGGAGACCGGCGACATCGCGTGGACGTACGAAACCGACGCATCGCCGATTAGCCTCGACGCAGATGATGGGGCGGATCGACGAGACGGCCGCGTCGCCGTCGCGTACAACCGCTGTCCGGGCGACCACCAGCACGGCGTAGTCGTTCTCGACGCCGAGACCGGCGCGGTGCAGTGGCAGTGGGATCCTGGAACCGCCGGCCAGCGCCGCGTCGGCGACGTATCGTTGCTCGAAACGGGCGTCGCGGTCGCCAGCCACGGCGACTACCGTGGCTACCGGCTTGGTGCGGGCGGCGCGGAGCGGTGGTCGGTCGATCTCGCCACGCTGACGAAAATCGACGACGAGACGCTCTACGCCTACCCGAACCACGTCCACGCGACCCCCGAAGGCTGCGTCTTCGTCACCGGGAACACCTACCCCGAAGAGGGACGCGAAACCGCGTCGCTCCACCCCGACGAACACACCGCGTTCGGCTACTCGCCCGAGGGCGAACGGGTGTGGTCGGCGTCGGTCGGCGGGTTCGCTGGCGAGATCGCGGCGTCCGGCGACCTGATCGCGGTTCCCTGCGCACAGCAGTTCCGAACGCGAGACCCGGCGACGCACGCGCTGCGTGTTTTCGACGTACGGAAGGGTCGCTGTGCGGAGCGCGACGCCGAGGGGATCGTCACTGCGGCCGCGGTCGACGAACGAGCGTTCGTGGCCGTCGAGGAGCCGGTCGTCTACCACGACGAGGGCCAGCGCCGCGGCGCGTACCGACTCCACGCTGGCGGGCCGTAACTCCTCTCGGTCGCCGCTCGATATCGGATACGACAGTCGAGTGGCCGAAAAATCTCAGTCGCCGACCGAGCGATTCTCGCTGGCCATCGCGTCTTTCGTTCCCAGCCGTGTCGCCTCCTCTCCGAACTCGGCAGCGAGGAGCTCGGGAACGTCGTCGGGCGTGACGTCCGAGTACCACTGGTTTCGTGGGTGGATCGCCACCGCCGTTCCCTCGGCGCTACAGAGTCCGAGACAGCTCGTCTCGGCAACGTGGACCCGCGACCAGAAGACGTCGCGCTCGCGGAGCCACTCTTTGACTGCCGTGAGGACGGCCGCTCCACCCGCGTCCGCACAGCAGGCGTACTCCGACGTTCGGTCGTTCGTACACACCAGCACGTGATCGGTGAACCCGTTGTCGAGCACGTCCGCAGTCCGCTGGTTCATGATTCGACCACGACCGACTCCGGCGTTGGACCGTGCTCGGCGGGGGCGGCCGACGCGTCGGCCTCGCAGCGCACGAGCCACGCGTGGACGCTGGCCAGCACGAACCAGAGCATCGCCTGGCTCGCAGCCACGAGCCCACGGAACGTGGTCACGAGATCGGCCGGGGCCGGGACGGAAACCGGGTTCGCCGGCGCGAGCAGGACGGGAACCGCGAGCACCGCGAACGACGCCGCTGCACCGGCGACCGCGACGCCGGTTCCCCGAATTCGCCGGAGCCGGTTGTAAGCGACGCCCGCGAGCAGGCACGCCCCGGCACCGGCGACCAGCAGGACGGCGTACCACAGCAGTCGGGTGTCGGTCGGCAGGGCCTGCTCGGCTCCTGGCGGCTGGGGCGGGAGAACCAGCCACGGAGCGCCCGAGACGGTGACGAATCCGGCCGCTGCGAGGAGGTACTGCTTGGTCGCGCCCGTGCCGGGGATCGCGGGTTCGAGGAAATAGTACGCGAGCCCGAACCCAGCGATCCCGAACAGCAGCCCCCACCCGATCCCGCCGGCGATCGAGACGAGTTTCGTGGTGAGCGCCGAGACCGCCGCGCTCGCGTGATGGCCGCCGCCCGCGCCATCCGCGCTGCCCGCTCCGCCCTCGTGGTGATCGCCACTCGCATCGCCCGCATGATCTTCTGTGGCGTGACCGCCGGCATCGCCGCCCTCGAACGTCTCGGCGAGCCCCACGAGCGGGTTGCCGACCAGCGCGATGAAGAGGCCGAAGGCGAGCCCTGCGATCAGACCCGCCTTCGCACCGCGGAGGAGGTACGCCGTGAGCATCAGTGACAGGTGATCCCGGCGGCGTGACGGAAGTTGTGGAGCGCGTCGTGAGCCGTGGGTTCCTGGACGAACAGCAGCGTGAACCCGAGGGCCGCGATCACCGCGAGGCCGGCGGCGACCCGTGCCGACGTGAGTTCGATCCTGGCACGCTCGATACGACGGTGAACTGTGTCGTTGGTTGCAGCCATACCAATCTCATTTGTACTGAGGCAACTCAAATTGTAAAACTTTCGGCCGGGCTACCCGTCGGGATCACGAGCGGTGGTGACGGCTGCATCGACCCGATCGGCCGACAGCGAAGCAAGCGGAACGTGCTCGCCCGCCGTCGCCTCGGCGACGAGTTCCGCGACGCCCGCCCGGCCTCCCTCACCGGCGTCGACGACGAGGACGTGCGATCCGAGATTCGCCAGCCGACTGGCGGCTTCGCGGGTCGCCGCGACGGGGCTGCCCGCGGCGACGTTCGCCCGGCCGTCGGTGACGAGCACGGTCACGCTCGCGGCGGGATCGGCCCGCTCGATCACCCCGGCAGCGGTCCGGAGGCCGTCGGGCAGCGGCGTCCGGTCGCCGGTCGGTAGCTCCTTCAGATGTCGTGCCGCGAGGCCGACGCTGTCGGTCGGCGGCAGAAGCACGTCCGCCTCATCTCCGGCGAACGCGACGAACGCGACCGCGTCGCGTCCCTGATAGGCATCCGTCAGGAGCTCCAGCACTGTGCCTTTCGCCGCCCGCATCGCGGGTCGCATCGACGCGCTCGCGTCGACGGCGAACACCACCAGCGTCGACGCCGGTCCCGCACGAACCGACTGCCGCAGATCGCGCGACTCGACCCCGGCCGCACCGCGGTTCGCTGCGGCCCGGACTGACGCCGCCGCATCGATGCCGTCGCCCGACGCCGCTCGACGCGATCGGAGCCTCGGCCCCTGGCTGTCGACCGCGGGTCGCGCCCCCGTCCGGGAGCCGGTTCCCGCACCGTCGCTCGCGTCGGTATCGATTTCGGATGTGTCCAACTCGGGAGCGCGAGCAGTCCCGATCTCGGCGCGCTCTTGTCCAGGAACGAGTGGGACGCCGCCATCGGTGTCGTCCTCTGCGTCCGGAGCGTGGCTGCCATCCTCCTCGGCCCCGTCGTTGCCATCGTCACGTCCGTCCTCGACGCCCGTTGACGGCGTTTCGACCTCGTCGGATTCGTCGCTTCTGCCGCCGGCAGTCGGCCGAGCGCCGCTTCCCCCGGGATCGTCGGGATCGGTGTCACCACCGTTCTCGTCGTGATCGTCGGAGATCGTGTCCCCGGCGTCATCCTCACCCGTGTCGCTGGCGTCTCCCCGTCCGTCGTCGTTGCCGTTCGCTCGTCCGTCGTCGCCCCTGCCATCGGTTCCCGTCCCGCCCCTGCCGTCGGTTCCACCCTCGCCTTCGTCATCGCCGTTTGGGCCCTGTTCGTCGGATGGAGATTCGTCGGAATCGAAGTGATCGTCGAGAACGTCCTCGACGTCGGGCGCGTCCTCGAACGGCCGTGACTGAAGACGGTGGGCGAGCGCGAGCTCGGCCGCGCGCCGCACGTCGGCCTCGGCGACCGTCGACCGACCGTCGAGGGCGGCGAACGTCCGTGCGGCGCGCGCCGTGGCGACGTCTCCGCGGTGGCCGTCGACGCCCGAATCACGACACAGTGCTGCGATCTCGGTGGTCTGCTCTCTCGACAGCTCCACCGTGTCGAGACCCTCGCGTGCTCGCAGGAGACGCTCGCGTGCAGCGCTCGTTTCCGGGTTCGTTCGGCCGTTCTCGGCCTGTCGACTCTCATCTGTGCCTCCGTCGAGAGTCTGTTCGATGATCGCGACGCGGCGATCGAGCTCCTCACACGCGGTGACGGTGGTCTGGAGCGCGAACCGATCGCAGAGCTGGGGACGGAGATCGCCTTCTTCGGGGTTCATCGTGCCGACGAGCGTGAAATTCGCGGGATGGCTGTGACTCATCCCGTCGCGCTCGACACGGTTGACGCCGCTCGCGGCCGCGTCGAGCAACACGTCGACGAGGTGGTCGTCGAGGAGATTGATCTCGTCGACGTAGAGGATCCCCCGGTTCGCGCGCGCGAGCAGCCCGGGATCGAACGCGTGCTCGCCGTCGAGCGCCTCGGCGACCGAGAGCGTGCCGACGACGCGCTCGCGGGTGGCTCCCAACGGAAGCGTCACGAGCGGCACCGGCCGCTCCGCCGTCGGTGGGTCCTCGCGCGCGCGACAGTCGCCGCACTGGGCGACGCGATCGTCGGGCGGACAACCGTACGGACAGTCCGCGATCGTGGTCTGTGTCGGGAGGAGATCCGCCAGCGCCCGGACTGCCGTCGATTTCGCGGTCCCCTTCTCGCCCCGGACCAACAGGCCATCGAGTGCGTCGTTCGCCGCGACCGCCAGCAGCGCTTGCTTGAACCCGTCCTGACCGACGATCTCCCCGAACGACAGCCCGCGGTCGGTCCGTCGGGAGCCAGACCCGGCTCGTCCAACGGGCGAAGAGTTTTTGCCCCCAGCATAATCAACCATACTTGCATTAGACAAACGGAGGTTTAACAGTATTATGCCAACAGTTGGTCTGTACACCGCGACCGAGAACGAGCTAGGGGCCGTCCAGCGGGCCGCAGCACAGGTCGAGACCGACCTCGTGGTCCGCTCGGAGAGCGATCTCGACGACCCCACGGATGTCGAGGCGTTCGTCGACGAACTCACTGACGCGACGGCGGTCGTCCTCTGGCTCCACGGCGGCGAGGACAGCATGCCGGGCTACGACCGCGCGATCGAGCGACTCGACGCGGCGGACGTCCCACTCGTCGTGAAATCGACCGGCGATGCCTACGCCGTCGAGGACACGACCGTCGCTGCCGAGAACCGCGATCGAATTTACGAGTATCTCGATCGCGGCGGCACGAGCAACGTGGCGAACTGCATCCGCTATCTCGTCGACGAGTATGGGGGGAGGGGGATCGACCGCGAGTACGACGATCCCGTTGCGCTCCCGACCGAAGGCGTCTATCATCCCGACCATCCCGGCGCGTCCTACGACGAGCTCGTGGCGACGCTCGACCCCGATACTCCCACGGTCGCCGTCTGGTTCTACGAATCCCACTGGACTCACGAGAACACCCGGTACGTCGACGCGCAGGTGCGCGCGATCGAGGCCCACGGCGCGGACGCGCTCCCGATCTTCTGCAACCCCGCTGCCGACGAAACGGGCCAGGAGAACGCCGAGTGGGTAACTGAAAACTGGCTCTTAAATAGCGACGACGAACCGCTCGTCGACGCCGTACTGTCGTCGTTCATGTTCTCGCTCTCGATGGACGAACGGGGGCGGGCGGCGAGCGACGAAGGTGATTCGGCCGAGGACGTGTTTCTCGATCGGCTCGGCGTCCCCGTGATCCAGACGATCACGACGATGCGTTCGCGGTCGCGGTACGAGTCGAGCGACACGGGCGTGATGGGGTTCGAGCTCGCGCTCTCGGTCGCGCTGCCGGAGTTCGACGGCAACGTCATCACCCATCCGATCAGCGGGAAAGAGCGGACCGACGACGCGGCCGGGATCGGGAGCGCGCCCAAACAGCATTTCCCGATCGACGACCGCGTGGACCACGCCGCGCGGCTCGCGGTCAACTGGGCAAGCCTGCGTCACACCTCGAACGACGAGAAGCGGGTCGCGGTCGTGCTCCACAACTACCCGCCGAGCGACGACGGGATCGGGACCGCGTTCGGGCTCGACAGTCCCGAGAGCACGGTCAATCTCCTCGACGAACTCGACAGTCGAGGCTACGATCTCGACGGCGAGTTCCCCGAGAGCGGCCAGGCGCTCATCGATCGTTTGACTGCGCAGCTCACCCTCGACGACCGGTGGGTCGCGCCCGAGGACGTCCGCAAGCGGAGCGTCGACACCGTGGCTCCGGGCCAGTATCGCGAGTGGTTCGACGACCTCGACGACCGCTTTCAGGAGAACGTCGTCGCGGAGTGGGGCGAGGCCCCCGACCGTCCGTTCGCGGTTCCCGGTATCGAGCTCGGGAACGTCCTCGTGACCGTCCAGCCCCCGCGCGGGTTCGGAATGGACCCATCGAAAGTCTATCACGACTCGGACCTCCAGCCACCCCACGACTACGTGGCCTTCTATAGCTGGCTCCGGAACCGCTTCGCAGCCGACGCAGTCGTCCATCTCGGCACCCACGGCAGTCTGGAGTGGCTCCCCGGCAAGACCGTCGGACTGGACGGCGAGAGCGCCCCGGATCAGTTGATCGACGACCTCCCGAACGTGTACCCGTACATCGTCAACAACCCCGGCGAGGGCACCCAGGCCAAGCGCCGGTCGTACGCCGCGATCGTGGACTACCTCACGCCGGTGATGGCCAACGCCGGCACCTACGACGAACTCGCCGAACTCGAAGAGCTCGCCGACCGCTACCGCGAGGCCGGCGCGACCGACGCACGAACCGACGACGGCGAGAACCTCGAACACCTGCTCCGCGAGACGGTCGACGACCTCGATCTCGCTGTCGAACTCGGTATCGCGGGCGAGATCGAGGAGCGCGCCGATGTCCGCGGGCCCGAGGAGGCCGGCACGACGCTCGCCGAGGGCGAGGTCACTGGCGACGAGATCGACATCGACGAACTCGTCGAACGAGTCCACGCATACCTCACCGACGTGAAGACCACTCAGATTCGGATGGGGCTGCACACGATGGGCGAACCGCCGGATGGCGACCGACTGGTGGAGTATCTCGTCGCGCTCACGCGGCTGGAGAACCCGGGTGCGCCGAGCCTCCGCGAGAGCGTGGCGGGCGTGCTCGGCGTCGACTACGACCGCCTGCTCAACGAGCCGGGAGCCTACGACGAGGCGCTCGGGACGACCTACGCCGAGGCCGCCGACGCGGTGTACGAGACCAGCGTCGACCTCGTGACGACGCTGGCCGAACACGACTTCGACCTCCCGGCCGACGAGTCCGCGGCCGGGCCGGACGAGGAGGTGAACATGAACCTGCTCGTCGTCGACATCGATCCGCTGGGCGACTCGCGGGCGAAGTCCGGCGCACACGACGATCTCCGAGAGGTCTTGGGGTACATTTGTGAGACGGCCGCACCGCGCGTGGCGGGTGCCGCCGAGGAAATCCCGCGGACTGCGGACGCGCTCGCGGGCGAGTACGTCCCGCCGGGCGGCAGCGGCGCGCCGACCCGCGGCGGGGTCGATCTGCTCCCGACCGCGCGGAACTTCTACACTCTCGATCCCCGGAAAGTCCCCGCGAGAAGCGCGTGGGCGGTCGGCAGTGAGGTCGCGGCGGGCGTCGCCGAGCGCCATCAGGAAGAGGCAGGCGAGTACCCCGAGGAGATCGGCGTCGTGGCGTGGGGCACGCCCACCGTCCGGACCCGCGGCGAGACGATCGCGCAGGTGCTCGCGCTGATGGGCGTCGAACCCGAGTGGACCGACGCCGGCCGGGTCGACGACGTGACTCCGATCCCGCTCGACGAGCTCGACCGACCCCGGATCGACGTGACGACGCGAGTCTCGGGGCTGTTTCGCGACGCCTTCCCGCAAGCTGCGAGCGTGATTCACGACGCTGTCGAAACCGTAGTCGATCTCGACGAACCCCACGAGCGGAACTACGTCAAGAAACACGTCGAAGAGGAAACTCAGCGACTGCTGGACGACGTGGCGGACGGGGCTGAGGGTGGCGAGAGTGCGGATGGTGTCGAGGGCGAGCCGAGCGTGGACGAAGACGGGATAGACGAGGCAGACGCCCGTGCGGCGGCGAGCCATCGGGTGTTCACCACCCGGCCGGGCGGCTACGGCGCGGGGACCAACAAGGCCGTCGACGAGGGCAACTGGGACGACCGCTCGGACCTCGCCGAGGTGTACGTCCAGTGGGGCGGGTACGCGCTCGGCAGTCGGGGCCAGGTTTCAGAAGCCCACGCATCCTTCGAGCGGCGGCTCGGCAACGTCGACGCCACCGTCAAGATCGAGGACACCGCCGAGCAGGACGAGTTCGACTCCTCGGACTGGTACGCCTTCCACGGCGGGTTCATCACCGCCGTGTCGGAGATCGCTGGCGAAGAACCCGCCTCGTACGTCGGCGACTCCTCGGATCCCGACAACGTCGACATCTACACCAACGAGGAGAAAGTCCGGAAGGCGATGCGCGCCCGCGTCCTCAACCCTGCCTGGCTCGACAGTATGGAAGAGCACGGGTACAAGGGCGCTGGCGACCTCTCGACCACGGTCGACGTCGCGCTCGGCTGGGACGCCACCGCGGGCGTCGTGAGCGATACGCTCTGGAACGACGTCGCCGAGAAGTATGCCTTCGACGACGACCGTCAGGAGTGGATGCGCGAGGTGAACCCGTGGGCGCTCGACAGCATCACCGACACCCTGCTTGAGGCGATCGACCGCGGGCTCTGGGACGCCGACGACGCGACCGCCGATCGGCTGCGCGACGTCAACCTCCGGGCCGACGCCGATCTCGAAGCGCGTGCCGGGGAGGCAGCCGACAGGGCCCAGCCCGACAGCGAAAGCGAGGAGGTGTCGAGCGATGACGACTGATGCGGATGGGAGCACGAGCGCCGAGAAGGACGAAGTCGAGGCGTACGCCGATCTCGGCGCGACAACCGAGAACGCGATGGCGATCGCCGAGACCAGTATGGATCGCGTGCGAGAACTCGTTCCCGACGAAACGCTCGCCGACCGGCTGCGCCAGAAAGCGGTCCACGCCACCGGCGATCCCGAGTTCCAGCATCTGCTGCGGTTCACCGGCGACGACGAGGACGAACCCGTCCGGGCTGGCGCGCGCGCAGTGGGCGAGGAGCGACCGATCGTGACCGACATCACGATGGTGAAAGCCGGCGTCACCGGCCGGGGCCACGACTGTCCGGTCCGCAAAGCGATCGGGAACGGGGCCGATCTCGCCGAGCGGACGGGGATGACCAGGACCGCGGCCTCGGTGCTCGAACTCGACAGTCGAGGGGTCTACGACGGCGCGGTCGCCGTGGTCGGGAACGCCCCCACGGCGGCGCTCGCGCTCGCGGACTGCATCGCTGACGGGACCCGACCAGCAGTCGTGGTCGCCACGCCGGTGGGATTCGTGAAGGCTGCCGAGAGCCGTGAGCGGCTTCGGGAGGTCGCGCGGGAGAACGGCGTCCCCACTATCACCAACGTCGGCCGCCGCGGCGGCAGCGGTCTCGCGGCCGGACTGACGAACGAACTCGTCCACGTCGCGAGCGACGTTCGAAACGGGGAGATCGATCCGCTGTGAACGATGCCGACGATCTCGGCGACGGCCGCGACCCGGCAGCGGTCGCGGCCGCGGAGCCCGAAACCGAGGCAGGGCCCGACGCGGCCGAACGGCCGGTGGATGCCGTCGGTATCGGGCCGGGAAATCCCGAGTACCTGACGCCACGGGGCGAGCGCGCGATCCGCGAGGCCGACGTCGTCGTTGGGTTCGAGACGGTGGTAGAGTTCGTCAGTGGACGGACCGACGCCGATCTGCTGACCTGTGGGTACGCCGACGAGGCGGCGACGCTCGACGCGTTCGCCGAGCGGGTCGCCGACGGGGAGCGGGGCACGGCCGTCCTGAT
This sequence comes from Halococcus salifodinae DSM 8989, assembly GCF_000336935.1. Classification (NCBI taxonomy): domain Archaea; kingdom Methanobacteriati; phylum Methanobacteriota; class Halobacteria; order Halobacteriales; family Halococcaceae; genus Halococcus; species Halococcus salifodinae. Next base: position 74,629 of record NZ_AOME01000051.1, read on the forward strand.
GGGCGATCCGAACCACTCGGGCTACCAGTTCGTCGGGAAGGTCGAGGCTGCGGTCGATCGCTCAGTAAAAATCGTGCCGGGGATCTCGTCGCTCCAGATCGCCGCCAGCCGTGCGCGGACGCCGATGGAGGCGACGACGTTCGTCACGCTCCACAAACGCGGTGGGATCGATGCCGACCTTCAGCGACTTCGCGAGGCCGTCGGTCACCGTCACCTGCTGGTGCTGCCGCGCCCGTACGACTGGATGCCGGGCGACGTTGCAGGGATGCTGGTCGAGGCCGGCGCAACCCCGTCGCTCGATGCACTCGTGTTCGAGCGGCTGACACACGACGACGAGCGAGTCACACGGACGACGCTCGGCGATCTCGCGGACGAGGCACGAAACGATGCGGGCGGCGAAACCGCAGCCGACTCTCGATTCTCCGATCTCTCGGTACTGGTCGTCCGGGCCGACTGAGTCGACGTTACTCCACGAGTCCTTCGCCGTCGGTGGCGATCGGCCGACGCGTCTCGGTGAGCCGCGTTTCGAACGTTCCCGATGACGTGTCGCCCCTGTCGCCGTCCGTGAGGGCACGCTGTTTTGCGACCTCGGCGTGGATCGCATCGGTGACCCGTGGGTGATCGCCGAACGGCTCGGCGTACGCGATCCCGCCGCGGTCGAGTTCGAGCTTTGCCGGGATCGCCTCGGTGGTTGCGGTGGTGTGAGTCAGAAACAGCGGGACTGCGACCGCGGAATCGTTTTCGATCGTATAGCGGACGCACTCGACGGTCGGGTTCTGGTGGAGATAGCAGGCGACTACTTCGCCGTAGTCCGACCCCTCGTCGATCCGTGCGGCGTGGTACGCCGCCATCTGTCGGTAGTACGGCTTCGCGCTGCTCCCGAACCCGACGAGCACCAGCGAGACGTCCGGTGTGGCCGGTTGGAGCGCCGTGGCCCGCTCGACGATGAGGTCGGTGATTGCGGGACTCCGGCCGATCGGCTCGCAGTACCGGACGTCGCTGGCGATCGTCGAGAGCGCCGCGGGCAGGTCGTCGAGCGTCTCGTAGGTGTGGGCGACACGGACCGGCACTGCGTACACCCGCTCGGCGTCGATCCGTGCCAGCGGGTCCCGGAGCTCGTGTACCGGTTCGTGTTCGTACGTTGCCACACGGACCGTGGTCCCGGTCCGGCGTTCGAGCCGCTCCGCGTGGGTTTTCAGCACGGTTCGGGTGCGCGCCGCACCGCGGCCGACGAGAAGGATCGCTTCGGTTGTCATGGCTCAGATTGCCCAAGTTTTGTTTAGTTAGTACAAATGGGCTTGCTAAAGGCGACACGAGGCGACAGCAAATACCTTTCGGCTACTGGACGATCCACCACGGGCGCGGATCGATTTGCGGACTTCGATCGCCGATCGTCGTGGTCGAACGAACGGCGAGGGAAGGGTCACGAATCGGGGGAAAGAGCAACTACTATTGTTCTACACCAACCACAGTTTGTCGTGTTGAGCCGACGAACCGAGCCGAGACGCGGGGCGGTGTAGCGGGGATGACAGCACCGACGGAGGCGATCGATCGATGAAGTTCGTCGTCGTCGCCGGGAGCACGGCGACCGCACGGATCGAGGGGATCAGCGCCGCCGGTGCGGACTCGGCCGTGATGGCGCACACACCGAGCGCCGACTGCGAGATCGTCGCGTACGGCCAGCCGGTGTGTTCGCCGGTCGTCCCGGTCAGTCCATCGGGCTGTCCGACGCCCGCAGTCGTCACTCGTGCGGTCCGTGAACTCGCACGGTTCGAGACCGTCGTGGTCGATGCGGGACTCGCCGAACCGACCGCCGCGCCGACCGTCACGGTGGGCGAGGAGTCGGGACGGGACGTGCGGACAGCGCGGGCAGTTCCCGAAGCCCGAGAAATCTTCACGGCCGCCGAGGAGTACGGCCGGGCGCTCCCGGACGACGAGCTCGTGATCGGCGAGACGATCCCGGGCGGGACGACCACTGCGCGCTGTGTCCTCGCCGCGCTCGGCGAGCGCCGGGCGACCTCGTCGTCACTTCCCGAGAACCCGATCGCACTGAAGCAGCAGGTGGTCGGTGAGGCGCTCGATACTGCCGGGATCGCGGCCGGTGGGGCTGCCGGAACGCCGATCGCGGCGGTGCGGGCGGTCGGCGATCCGGTGCTCGCTGCGGTCGCGGGTCTCGTCACCGGGACGACCGCAGGTGGCACTGAGGTCACGCTCGCTGGCGGGACGCAGCTGTGTGCCGCCGCCGCACTCGCCCGCCACGCGGGCGTCGACGCGCCGCTCTCGCTCGCTACGACGTCGTTTCTCGCCGCCGACGACACTGCGGACGTCGAGGGGCTGGCAAGCGATCTCGACCTCGATCTGACGATCACCGATCCGGGCTTCGATCGAGAGTCACACCCCGCACTCGACGCCTACGTCGCGGGCGAAGCGAAGGAGGGCGTCGGGATGGGCGGCGCGCTCGCGCTGGCCGAGCGGGCAGGAATCCCGATGACCGACATCCGCGATCGCGTCGTCACGATCCACGACCGACTGCTGGCGACCGAGCCTCGGGTCGAACCATGAACGGCGTCGTGATCGGCGGCACGCGATCCGGCGTCGGCAAAACCGTCGCCACGCTCGCGGTCGTCCGCGCGCTCGAAGCGGCGGGCCACACGGTCCAGCCCGCGAAGGCCGGCCCGGATTTCATCGATCCCAGCCACCACACCGCTGTCGTTGGTTCCGCTCGCGGTTCCGACGATTCCGGGAACGTCGACGGAGAGCGCCCCTCGCGCACCCTCGACGTCTGGCTCGAAGGGGATGAGGGACTCCGCCGGAACTACGCTCGTGGTGAGGGCGACATCTGCGTCGTTGAGGGCGTGATGGGGCTGTACGACGGCGACCGATCGAGTACGGCGATGGTCGCCGAAGCGCTCGATCTCCCCGTCGTGCTGGTCGTCGACGCGAGCGCCGGCATGGAGAGCGTCGCGGCGACCGCGGTCGGCTTCGAGCGCTACGCCGCCCACGCCGGGCGCGACGTCGACGTCGTGGGGATCGTCGCCCAGCGTGCCCACGGTGGCCGCCACGAGCGCGGGATCAGGGAGGCGTTGCCCGACGATCTCGCCTACTTCGGACGGATACCACCCGAACCCGATCTCGAAATCCCGGATCGTCACCTCGGTCTCCACATGGGTGACGAGGCACCGATCGACCTCGCGACGCTCGACGAGGTGGCGACACACCTCCGGACCGACCGACTGATCGACGTCGCCCGCGAACCACCCGCAGTCGATTCCATCGACTCGGGACCAGCCCGTGAGAAGCGCGTCGCGGTCGCGCGCGACGCGGCGTTCCGGTTCGTCTACCCCGCGACGATGGAGCGCCTCCGGGCGCGCGCCGAGGTCGTGACGTTCGCCCCGGCCGCGGGTGATGACGTGCCTCAAGCCGATGGGATCTACCTTCCAGGGGGCTATCCGGAGCTTCACGCCGCCGCACTCGCCGACGGGCCGGCACTCGCCACCCTCCGCGACCGCGCCGGGGAGGGCATCCCGATCCTTGGAGAATGCGGCGGGATGATGGCGCTCGCCGAATCGCTCACGACCGTCGACGGCGACACCCACGAAATGGCCGGTGTGCTCCCCGCTGCGGTCGAAATGTGCGAGCGCTACCAAGCGCTCGATCACGTCGAACTCAGTGCGTGCGAATCGACGCTGACCGCGAACGCGAACGACACCCTCCGCGGTCACGAGTTCCACTACTCGGAGGCGGCCGTCGACGCGGACGCGCGCTTCGCCTTCGACGTCGAGCGTGGCGAGGGGATCGACGGAGAGCACGACGGGCTCACGGAGTACCGAACGCTCGGCACCTACGCCCACGTCCACGCTGAGAGCACCGCGTTCGATCGATTCATCGACTCGCTATGATGGCCGAAGGAAGACGATGATCGTCAGGGGGAGACGATGACCGTGAGAGGAACGAGCCGATGAGTCTCGCAGCCGTCGGAGCGCTCGCCGTCGGCTTCGTGCTCGACACCGCGTTCGAGGAGTTCCCACAGCGCGTCCATCCGGTCGCGTTGTTCGGGCGAGTCGTCGCGCCGCTCGACCGGTCGTGGTCGCACCCGCGACTCGTCGGGACGGGAAGCACACTCTGTCTGCCGATCGGTGCTGCCGCGATCGCGGGGGTCGCCACCGCCCTTGCGGTCGCCGTCGGACCGATCGTCGGCAGCGCGGTCGCGGGTCTCGCGGTGTTCGCCACGACGAGCCTGGCGCGACTGACGTCGGTCGCGGAGGACGTGATCGATCAAACCACGACCGACCCGGCGGCTGCTCGGGGATCGATCCGGGCGCTCGTCGGACGGAAGACCGACGATCTCACCCCGGCTCAGCTCCGGAGCGCGGCGGTCGAGAGCGCGGCCGAGAACCTCGCCGATGGACTGGTTGCGCCGTTGCTGGCGTTCGCGCTCGGCGCGCGCGTCTCGCTCGCGGTTGGCGTGGCGGGCGCGGCGTGGGTGAAGGCGGTCAACACGCTCGACTCGATGCTTGGCTACCGCTCGAAGCCAGTCGGTGGGGCGAGCGCGCGGCTCGACGACCTCGTGATGTGGCTTCCGGCCCGCGCGAGCGCCGCGCTGCTCGCGCTCGCCGGTCGGTCACCGCGTGCGCTGGCCCGCGGCCACGAGTGGAGCAACACACCCACCTCCCCCAACTCGGGCTGGCCGATGGCGACGCTCGCCGCGGTTCTCGATGTCCGTCTCGAAAAGTACGGTGCGTACGTCCTCAACCCGGACGCCGACCTGCCGAGCGTCGAGCGGGCGCGCGAGGGGGTTCGGGTCGTCGGGATCACAGGAGTAGTCGCGTTCGTCCTCTGCGGGGTGATCACGTGGTCCTGACAGCGCTCCGGGGTGCGCTCGGCTTCCTCTCGCGACTCCCCGTCGGGCGCGACGCCGACGCGTGGACGGCGTTCGCCGAGCGGCCGATCGCCTTCCCGCTCGCCGGGTACGTCATCGGCGCGCTCGTCGGTCTTCCACTTCTCGTCCCCGGACCGTCCGCCACGGTCGGGATCGTGTTCGCCGTCGGCGTCTACGCCGTGACGGGGATCAACCACGTCGACGGCGTGGCGGACCTCGGCGATGCGCTCGCGGTCCACGGCGACGCGGCCGCGCGGCGCGAGGTCATGAAGGACACCACGCTCGGCGTCGGTGGCGCGCTCGCGGTCGCGCTGGTCGTGGCCGGCCTCGTCGCCGCGGGGAGTGCGATCGCGGTGCTGCCGGCACGGACCGCGCTTCTTGCCATCGCTGCGGAGGTGGGCGCGAAGGCCGGAATGGCGAGCCTGGTCTGCGTCGGCTCGTCACCCCACGACGGGCTCGGCGCGGGATTCACGACGAACGCCAACCCGTGGGCGCTGGCTCCGGTCTGGCTGCTCGCCCTGCCGGCAGTCTTCCTCGCGTGGCCCGCAGTGATGCCCGCCGTGACAGCGCTCCTCGCTGCCGCGATCATGGCGGTCGTCGTGCTCCGGTGGGCACGGTCAAATCTCGGTGGCGTTTCGGGCGATGTCCTCGGCGCGACCAACGAGATCGCGCGCGTCGCGGCGCTCCACGCGGGGGTGATCGCGTGGACGCACTGGTGATGTGCGGCGGTCGCGGGACTCGTCTCGACGCCGGCACCGAGAAGCCGCTGTACGAGATCGGCGGCCGGCCGATGGTCGATCGCGTGATCGGCGCGCTCCGTGCCAGCCGGGTCGAGGCGATCCACGCGGTCGGATCGTCGAACGCGCCACGGACGCGCGACCATCTCGATCCCGACCGTTTCGACGCCACCCGGGACGAGACTCGACGCCACGACCCGCCCGTCGAGTCGTTCGTCGAAGCTCCCGGCGAGGGCTACGTCGCCGATCTCGCTGCCGCACTCGATTCGATCGATCCGCCCGTGCTGACGGTCGCGGCGGACCTGCCGCTGCTCGCGGGCGAAAGTGTGGATCGCGTTCTCGACGCGTTCGACGGCGACTCGCTTGCGGTCTGCGTTCCCGTCATTCTCAAGCGCGCACTCGGCGTGAGCGTCGACACGACGATGGAACACGACGGACGAACGCTCGCACCAACCGGGATCAACGTCGTCGCGGGCGACGCCGAAACGACGCTCGTGAGCCGCGACGAGCGCCTCGCGGTCAACGTCAACCGGCGTGCGGACGCCCAGGTTGCGGAGGCGCTCACATGAATCTCGACGACGCGCTCGGCGTCGATAGAGCGCCACACGGCAGCAGCGACGATCCCGAGCTGGTGGATTTCAGCGCCAACACCAACCCACGAGTGCCCGAGGGAGTCGAGGGGATCTACCGCGACGCGTTCGCCGAGTCGAGATCGTACCCGTCTGAACCACCCGCCGACTACCGCGACGCCGCGGCGGCGTACGTCGACTGCCAGCCGGACGAGGTGATCCCGACGCCCGGCGGCCTCGCGGCCATCCGCTCGGCCGTCGATCTCGCGGTCTCGCCCGGCGACTCGGTGCTGGTTCCGTTCCCGAGTTTCGGAGAGTACGCCCGCGAGGTCCGCCTCCAGGGTGGTGAGCCGGCGTTCGTTCCCCACGACGCGGTGCTCGACGTCGGCAGGGATGATCTCGCGGAGCACGCTCTCGCGATCGTCTGCAACCCGAACAACCCGACCGGCGAGACGTACGACCCCGCTGCCCTCGACGGGTTCGCGGCGCGGTGTCGCGACGCCGGAACTCTGCTACTCGTCGACGAGGCGTTTCTCGGGTTCACCGGTCGGCCGTCGCTCGCCGGGACGCGGGGCGTCGTGGTCGCGCGGTCGCTGACCAAGCTGTTCGGGCTGCCAGGCCTCCGGGCCGGGTTCGCGGTCGCCACGGACGAGTATGGGGAAGCGCTGACCGCCGCGCGCCGGCCGTGGAACGTGAGTGGACCGGCGCTGGCGACCGGCGCGTACTGCATGCGCCAGACCGATTTCGTCGCACAAACCCGAGAGCGTGTCCGTACGGAGCGGTCCCGGTTCCACGATGCGCTCTCCGCGCAGTTCGACGTTCATCCGTCCGACGCGCCGTTCCTGCTGTTCGATGTCCGCGATCGCGACGTCGATTGGCTCCTCGAACACGCCCGTGAGCGCGGCCTCGCCCTTCGGGATGCCCGGACGTTCCGCGGGCTCGACTCACACATTCGGATCGCCGTGCGGCTTCCCGAGGAGAACGACCGGCTGATCGAGGTGCTCGGGGATGTTTGAGGCGAGCGTCGAGGCGGGCGTCCTCCAGCTCGTGAAGCGGGACACCGACTGGCTCTCGACGGGCTGGGACGGCGGGTTCGAGCGCGCGGACGCCGCCTACAACGTCTCGGTGCCCGAGGGCTGGAGCCGAACTGATCTCGGGATCTACGTCGCGGAACGGCGCGACCAGGCAGGGTTCGATCTTTCGGGACCGGCGCTGCTCACCGGCGTCGACCTGCAACACGCCCGCGGCGCACGACTCGACTCGGTCGTGGCGTACGCCACCGCGGGCGTGTCGAACCCCGCCGCGCTCCCTCAGGAGCCCTCGTCGTCTCCCGCCCGGGATGCCGATGTCGACGATCGAGCCGACGAACCGGACGGCGTCGGCACGGTCAACATCGTACTCGGAACCACGCGAGCACTCGACGACGCCGGGCTCGCGAACCTGCTCGCGGTCGCCGTCGAGGCGAAGACCGCGACGCTGCTCGCGGTGACGGGCTTTCCGGGGACGACCACCGACGCGGTCGTCGCGGGCTGCGATCCCAACGGCGACCCCGCACAGTTCACCGGCAGTGCGACCCCGGTCGGGGCCGCGGCGCGCGCCTGCGTCCGCGAGGCGGTGCGTGCGAGCCTCGCGTCGCGGTACGAGCACCGCGAACTCCCGTCGAGCGTGGCCGACGCCGAGTACGGCGTCGTTACCGACCGGCGAGCCGAGGTGTTCTCGCCGTGATCGCTCGCCAGTCGACACTGGTTGAACCGATCGGCCGTCCGCGACCCCGTCCACAATCCATGACCGACGACACTACTAACGACAGCTCCGACACCGACCGCGACGCACAGCACCGCCGAACCCCCGGCGAGGGGAAGACACCAAAAGCCGAGGCGATCGAACCCGCTGCTCCCGAGGAGTTCGGCCTGGTTTCGGCGTGGTGGGGCGACGGAAAGGGCAAGACCACCGCCGCGCTCGGGATGGGATTCCGGGCCGCGGGCCACGGCTACCGGGTTCACCTCCTCCAGTTCATGAAAGGTGGCGCGGCGAGTGTCGAGTCGACCCGCGGCGAGTACAACGCGATCGAGGCCGTCCCGGGGTTCACCTACGAGAACTCCGGCCACTACGGCTGGCACGGTCTGCTCGACGGATCGGCCGACGACGAGCACGCCGCGCGAGCCCAGGGCGCGCTCGAACGCGCCCGCGAACTCGTCGCCGCGGCCGAGGAGGCCGACCTCACCGCACCACTCGCGCTCGACAGCGAGCCCGACGACGGCGTCCACCACCTGATCCTCGACGAGATCCTGTACGCAGCGAACCGCGATCTCGTCGATCCCGACGCGGTCGCCGACCTCGTCGACGACAAGCCCGCAAACCTCGAACTCGTCCTCACGGGCGGTCACGAACGGCCGGCGATCGCCGACCGCGCTGATCTCGTCACGAACGTCCGGAAGGAGGCCCATCCGTTCGACGCGGGCCATCGCGCACGGAAGGGAACGGAGTTCTAAGCTACTGTATCGAGCACACGCCGCAGTACGATACCGAATACGAGCGAGTAGGTGACGTTGGCCACACTACCTGTGAGGTAGTACGTCGTGTTGCCGCTAGAAATGTCCTGCCAGCGAACGATCGATTTCGCAGTAAACACGAGTCCCAGCGCGGTGTAGGCTCCGAGCAACGTTAGTGTGAGAATCAGTACGTTCTCTACTTTTCCGATCACGCTCCCAGTATCAGCTTCTGCCTCATCCACACTTGCACCAGCAAGCGAGAGCATGCTCATCACGACGTAACCACTCGTCGCCAGCAAAAGCGTATAACCGGCCACCACTACGACCATATGTCGCGGCGCAACGATCGTCTCAACGTGAGGAATCGCCCAGAGGAGAGCCACGATTGAAATGATCGTAGCGATCACTGAGAGAAGCGTCCGCCAAGTCACGTCGAATCTCTCCATACCTCCACCATTGCTTTTTCAAGGCTCTTCTCGGTTCGCATAATTCGTTCGATTCCTGTCCGTGAAAGAGTCTGTGACACTGTTTGGATAGATACGTCACGCTGTTCGGCAATAGCCTTCATCTGTGACTCGTTTCGGTACTGCCGGACAACGGCACCCTGATGCGAGGTCCACTTCTGCTTCCAAGCAAGTAATAGGTCAATTTGATGGGTTATCAGTTGCCGGAGCCACGGATCGACATCGGGATCTGAAAGTGCGATTGCTTGATTTTCGTGAGCGATCGTATCCAGTAGTGTGTCAGCCTCGTGGAACGCGGGCCCATCCATCGACACGATGTCGCTTTTTGAGGCACCCACGTCGATTCGCCCCTGTACAACTGCAAATCGAATAGCTGTCGGATGAATAGCCTCAGTTATTTCTCGAATCACACGATACACTCGGCCTGGATCCGGCAATACACCACCTATTTCGTCCACACCCTTCAATATGACAAACGGAGCAACTACCTGGTCTGTCAACGCATCGTTTGCGTACTCCACTCCTCGCTCGAGATCACGGTGGAGTATTTCCCGGTCATCGACCGATCTGGAGTCAACGACATCACCGATCACCACACAGTATCGTTTTGGCATGCATTGCTTCTACTAAATCTCTAAGAATTTAATAGCACCGATTAAATCGAAATAGATTGACGTGGTGCCGATCAATCTTCGGTAGTTGAATCGACTTTTGTGAGCAAGCGTTGTTTTGACTCGCCCGAGCAAAAGACACGTACAGGGCACCTTCCAAGGCAAAACAATGAGTTCGACCATCCTCGTCGCGGGCACCGCGAGCCACGTCGGCAAGTCCACCGTGGTCGCCGGCCTCTGTCGTCGTCTCGCGCGCGAGGGCGTCGCGGTCGCGCCGTACAAGGCCCAGAACATGAGCAACAACGCCCGCGCGGTCGTGACCGCCGACGGCGTCGCGGGCGCGAAGCGCCGGCCGTCCGAGGACGACGAAACGTCCACCGACGGCTGGGGCGAGATCGGGGTCTCGCAGTATGTCCAGGCCCGCGCTGCGGGCGTCACGCCGACGACCGACATGAATCCCGTGCTCCTCAAACCCCGCGGCGACGCCGAGAGCCAACTCGTGATCGACGGCGAGGCCGTCGGCCATTACGCCGCTGGGACGTACTACGACGACCACTGGGAGCGCGCCCGCGAGGCCGCAAAATCGGCCCACGACCGTCTCGCAGCCGATCACGAGGTGATCGTGGCCGAGGGCGCGGGCTCGATCGCGGAGATCAATCTCCACGACCGTGATCTCGCGAACGTCGAGACTGCGCGGTTCGCCGACGCGTCGATCCTGCTGCTCGCGGACATCGAGCGCGGCGGCGCGTTCGCAAGCGCCTACGGCACGCTCGAACTCATGCCCGACGATCTCCGCGAACGAGTGATGGGCGTCGTCTTCACCAAGTTCCGCGGCGACCGTTCGATCCTCGAACCGGGGATCGAAGAGCTGGAGCGAAAAACCGGAATTCCAGTCCTCGATGTCCTCCGGTACGATGATCCCGGTCTCCCTGCTGAGGACAGTGTCTCGTTGCCAGCAGAAGGCGAACCTCGCGTGCTGGGCGACGATGACGGCGTGGCGGACGGGGCCGCGGTGACCGTCGTGGTCCCCCGGCTGCCCCGAATCTCGAACTTCACCGATCTCGAACCGTTGGCGCGCGTGCCAGGCATCAGAGTCAGTTACGTGCCGCTCGACGCCGACCTCGCGGCCGCTGACGCGGTCGTGATCCCCGGAACCAAAAACACCGTCGACGATCTACTGGCGCTTCGAGAGGCCGGCTTCGACGAGGCGCTCGCCAGGGTGTCGGGCCCGATCGTCGGGCTGTGTGGTGGCTACCAGATGCTCGGCGAGCGGATCACGAACGCCGCCATCGAGGGCACGGGCGATCGATCGGTCGTCGAAGGGCTCGGTCTGTTGCCCGTCGAAACCGAGTTCTCCCGAGAGAAGTGCGTCGAACGCGTCACTCGGGACATCGACGGATCCGGCCCGATCGCTGGCGCGAGCGGTACCGTCGCAGGCTACGAGATCCACATGGGTGAAACCGCCGCCACCGCGGCCGTCGAGCGTCCCCTCGGCGAGGGCAGCGCCGCGACCGATCGCGTCCTCGGCACGTATCTCCACGGGCTGTTCGAGAACGCGACCGTGCGCGACACGTTCGTCGACAGCGTGTTTCGGCGCGCCGGCAAACGGCGTCCACGGCCCGAAGACAAGAAGCACTCGCCGTACGAGAGGGCCGCAACACTGGTCGACGGTCTCCCTCTTGATCCAGAGTGATCGTCACCGTTCGATTTCCCAGGGACTGACCACAGTCGGTTCGTCCAGTCGAGTGCGTTACGCGTCGGGGAGTTCGCCCTGACGCGCGGTCCGCTGGACGGCCATTTCGGCGATATTGGCTCCGTATTCGGCCGTTCGCTCGATGCTGTCGAGCACGAGGCCCACTCGATGGATCTCCTCCGGTTCGCCGCGACCGTGGAGTTCGTGACTGAACGCGGTGATCTCATCGACGAGTGCGTCACGGTTGGCGGTTGTGTCGTACGCCATCCCGACGTGGGCGTTCGAGAGCGCGACATCGGCAGCGTGATCGACGATCGTCCGCGCGCGGTCGGCGTACGAGGAGAGCGTCTCGTCGAGGTCGTCGGTGAGGGCGTCCTCGTTGGCGAGTCGGGCGATCTTCTCGGCGTGGTCCGCGATCCGTTCGAACTGCCGGGCGACGTAGTAGTACTCGAAGAGCTCGTCACGCGAGTGATCGAGCTCGTCGATCACCGCGAGATCCGAAAGCGACCGCCGGAAGTACCGTGTGACCATCGCGAACAGCTTGTCGGCCTCGTCGTCGCGCTCGATCACGGTGTCGGCCAACGATCGATCACCGGTCACGAACGCTCGCATCGCGTCCCGGGCCATTCCGAGCGTGATGAGCTTCAGTCGCAGCACGCTCTTGTGAATCGAGACGCTTCCCGGATCGAGCAGGCTCCGGAGCGTGATCTCGGTGTCGGTAGTTTCGAGCACTTCGAGCCCGCTCAGCTGCCCGGCAAGACGCGTGATCGTGCTCCGACGCTCGGTCGAGTGGGTGGTATCGTCGACGAGTCGGATCCGATCGACGCCGACGACGTAGAGCGCGTGGATCGTCCGCGCGAGCCCGTCCCGATCGAGGCCGCCGCTGTCGACGGTCGTGGTCCGTTCGTCACCACCAGTATCACCTGCCGACTCGACGAGCAGCGAGCCGTTCCCCTTCGGATGGAGACGCACGGCCGATCCCGCGTCGATCCGGTGTTCGGTCGCCCACGACTTCGGCAACGAGACGGTGTACGTGGTCCCGCCGGAGAGCTGGACCTTCCGTATCTCCATGTGCGGTCCGTCGCAAACCGTGGCCGTCAAGCTTGATATGTGGGGTGTTGTCGGCTATATATCGATCCGTATGACGGGGTAATGACGATGTAACGACAAAACGTCCTGGCCGAGAGTGTCGTCGGAGCCACCAGTGAACCAAGATCCGAGTTGTTTGTTTTGATTCTCTTTCAAACAGTCGAGAATCGGCAAATAGCTCCGGTTATCGGACAAAGAGGGGCTTTAGTCCATTTCAAAGCTGATATCACGTCTTTCGGCCCCGGAATGTCTGTCTCGGATACCACGATTCGAAATTCGGCTCGGTAGCTTTCGAACAGACAGAAACCACAATACAGACTGTCATAGTTCGATTTGAGGGGGGGGGGCGGCCTATGTCTCTCGAAGAAAAGTAGAACAGTAGACAATTATATCTCTTCGTGCTCCAAGGACGATCTATTCGGGACTCTGCATCGGAACGCCGCTCTCGCCCCGGGGGAGGTACTCGCGGTCGCCTGGCTCGACCTGGAGTTCGTCGTTCTCGACGACGACCTCGCCGGCGACGATGGTGTGGGTCGGTAGGCCGGTGAGTTCGTCGCCGTGGAAGGTGGAGTAGCCTGGTTCCATCGTGTGGTAGAACTCGTCGTCGACGACACGACTTTTTTCGAGGTCGACGATCACCATGTCGGCGTCCGCGCCCTCGACGAGCGCGCCCTTTCGCGGGTAGAGTCCCCAGCGCTTGGCGTTGTTTTCCGCGCAGACTTCCACTACCCGCTCCATACTGAGCCGGTTCTCGTTGACGCCCTCGCTCATCATCACCGGCAGGAAGTACTCGATTCCGTTGTTGTCGCCGGGGATCGCGTCCCACATGTCGCCGTACTTCCCTTCGCCTTTCTCCTTGAACTCGATCTTGTGCGGGCAGTGGTCGGTACCGAGATAGTCGACCACGCCGGTCCGGAGCCCCTCCCAGAGCCGCTTCTTGCTCCGTTCTTTCCGGAGTGGCGGCGAGATCTTGCCCCAGACCCCCAGATCCTCGTCGTTGGTGTGGGCGAGGAAGGCGGGCAAGGTCTCGGCGTGGAGGTTGACGCCCCGATCCTGAAATCGCTCGCAGACGTCGACTCCTTCGGCGGTGCTCATATGGACGATGTACGCCCGGGAGTCGGTGTACTCCGTGAGCCGCCCGATCTGCTCTATCTGCATCGCCTCGGCGACGTTCGGCGAGGCCTCCGTCCACGCTTCGAGGTCGTTGCGTCCCTCGTCCTGGAGTTCCTGGCGGCGCTCGTAGGCGAGGTCCTCGTTTTCGGCGTGGAACATCACCACTCCCCCATTGACGTCCGAAACCGTATCGAGCACCTGGTACACCCGCCCGGCGTCGGAGTGATCGATCCCGAGCTCGGGACTCGCGTGCTTGTACCAGTTGAAGAACACCTTGAACGACCGGATCCCCTCGTCGACCAGCCCCTCGATCTCTTCGACGTGGTGATCCTGATGGACGATCGCGTGGTACGCGAAGTCGATGTAGGAGTTCTCGCGCCCGACCTCGCGGAAGAACTCCATGTCGGGGAGGTACGGCTCGCGCTGGAGCAAGAAGTTCACGACCGTGGTGACCCCGCCGTGGACCGCACCCCGGGTCTCGGTTTCGAAGTCGTGTTCGAGACCTGCGTGATAGTCCTCGAACTCGTAGCGCGAGAGTCCCCAGTGGACGTGCGGATCGATGAATCCCGGGATGAGGTAGTTGCCGTCGGCGTCGATCTCTCGATCGGCATCGGGGAGGTTCGCTTCGGTTCCCACCGCGACGATCCGACCGTCGGCGGCCGCGACGCCGCCTGGCATCGTGCCGCTCGGCGTCACCACTCGTGCGTCGACCACGCGCAAGTCTGCTCGTGTCATCGTCGTTCTTCCCTCGGCGTGCGAGAACTTAACTATCGGGGGCGGGTCGGTGTCGACTCGGTGCTGGCGCAGTCAGGAGCGGTCAGTCCTCGGTACTCGTCCGAACGCGGTCGGCGAGCGTCTCGTGACACTCCGTGGGATGGATGGGATAGACCGCGATCGGTTTCCGTTCGTTCGCGACGTGGATGACGAGTTCGTGGCGCTTCCGATAGCTCCAGTAGAGGCTCGCCAGCCCGACGACAGCGAACCCGACCCCGACGAGGGGGTTCCGTGTTACGCCGACGAAGACGCCGAGGCCGACGAGGAGCAGACTCATGACCACGAGGTCCCACTCGGCACTCTTGAGACCGACCTGCGTCACGTTCGCGTGTTCGATCTTGATCTTCGTCTCGTCGTCCCGATCGACGTAGACGCCTTCTTGATTGTAGCCGATCCAGCCGCCGCGCCGGAGTCCCATTCGGGTGATCGTCGTGCCGTCCGAGCCGTCGCGGTCGTTCATGCGGGTGCGTGGCGGCACGATCACTTCCGAGTTACGGGGGTCAGTCGTGGATGGAGGCACGAAAAGTGAGGCTTCGTATCGCCGATCAGTCGTTGGCGACGTCGGGTTCTCTCGACTCCCCGCCGAAGAATCGTGCGTGATACGGCGTGAACGCGTCGTCGTCTTCGGTGATCTCCTCCCACGCGGTCAGGCCGCGTTCCTCGGCGGTGCCAGGGATCGTGTTGTCGAGCACGAACGCGGCGATACCGCCGACGGCGATCGGCGTGCCGAGGATGATCCCGAGCGTCTGGGCGACCGTGGGAAGGCCGAGCACTGCACCGAAGACGGGGACGCTCGCGAGGCCAGCTTCGAGCGAGATGTCCGAGGCGTTCTGGACGTTGGTGACGTACTCCGGGATCGACAGCCCGGCGAACAGGCCGAAGCCGAGCACGAACACGTTCCGGTTCTGGTTGAGATCGACGTACTGGAGCTGTGAGAGGCCGACTCCGACGATCTGGGCGAACATCGCGAGGAACAGCCCCCCGACGATCGCGCTCGGGATCGTCGTCACCAGCGCCCCGAAGTAGCCGACGAACCCGACGACGATCATCACGACCGCGCCGACCTGGACGACGTACCGCGAGGCCACCCCCGTGATCCCGATCGCACCGATGTTCTCGGTGTAGGAGGTCGAGCCGTTGCCGGTTCCCATGATGCCCGCAAAGATGTTGCCGAGCCCCTCCATACCGAGCCCGTGATTGACCCGCCGCGCGTTGGGTGCGCCCTCACCAGCCATCCGGGCGACCGAGTGATAGTCCCCGAAGCTCTCGATGGCCGAGGCGAGCATCCCGGCGATCATCCCCGCGATGAAGGAGGTCGTAAACAGCGGGAGCCCCCACTGAAACGGGGTGATCGCGCGGAGCGGGGGCGCGTTCGCGACCGGACTCAGATCCACGAGACCGGGGACGAGCCCGGTGACCGAGAGGACGACGGCGAACAGGTACGCTCCGCCGAGTCCCAACAGAACGGGAAACAGTTTGAAGATTCGGGAGTAGCCGTCGAGGTACTGCGAGAACAGCACGATGAGCGCGAGCGTCAATCCGACGAGATACCAGTTGTTCGTCGGGCTGGTGATCTGCGGGACAGTGAGGAGCGCGAGCCCGATCAGCGCGATCACCACCGCGATCACGAGCGGGCCGACGTACCGCTTGAGTCGGCCGAAGATCCCGAGATAGCCGATCGCGACCTCGACGAGACCGGCGACGATGACCGCTCCCTGGAGCTCGCGGATCATCGTCGTCGGGGCGGCGTCGCCCGTCGCGAGCACCGCGACGATCGCGAGTGCGGGTCCCAGCATCGAGAACGTCCCGCCCTGGACGATCGGGTAGCGGTTCCCGATCGTGGCCTGCGCGAGCGTCGCGACCCCCGAAACCACGAAGAACGTCGCCACGAGCTGGGCGGTCTGTGCGGCGTCGAACCCGATCGCCCCCGCGAGCACGAGCGGGATCGCGATCGTCGACCCGATCATCGTCAGCCAGTGCTGGACGCCGAGCAGCGCCGACTGGCCGAGCGGCGGCTTGTCGTCGATCCCGTACTCGACCATGCTGCTCTCGTGTGCCCCCGCTTTCTCGGTGCTGGTGTCTCCGCTCATGACCGCCTCCAGTACGGGCATCGGCTGTGGTATGTCATGTCGTACTCTCCTTGCGCATCGTTGTCGAATGAAGACATAAATCTATGGGTTGTCGTCACGACCGCCGGGGAGAACGCAATCCGCACTCTCGATCGTCGTCCGTCGACTCGTCGGTGGACCTTCGGTGGCGATGGCGTATCCGGCCGGACGCAAGTTACTTGGTACCATTGTGAGAGGAAGTCAGTATGGGCAGTCAATCGGAGTACGGAGTCTCCGCCGAACTGAACGTTCCCGTCGAGACGCGTGACGGAATCGAACTCGCGACCGACATCTATCGGCCGGCGGATCCGGACACGAACGAACCGATCGACGATCCGAAACCAGCGCTGCTCGACCGGACGCCGTACGGAAAGCGGGGGCGGATGGAGCGCCACGGCGAGTGGTACGCCGAACGCGGCTACGTCGTCGCGATCCAGGACTGTCGTGGCCGGTTCGACAGTGAGGGCGAGTACTACATCTTCGTCGACGAACCAGAGGACGGCTACGATACGGTGGAATGGCTCGCCGACCGCCCCTACTGTGACGGTCAGGTCGGCACGATCGGCACTTCGTATGGAGCATGGGTCCAGAGCGCGATCGCGACCCAGGATCCACCCCACCTCGAAGCGATGTTCGTGAACCAGGGGGCCGCCAATGGGAGAGAGGCGACCTTCCGACACAACGGCGCGTTCGAACTCCGGTGGCTCTGCTGGGCGCTCACCCTCGGCGGCGGGTTCGCGAAGCGCGCCCTGGAGAACTCGGATGTTCAGGCGCTCCTCGCGAACGTCGACGTTCGGGACGTGCTCGCTGACGGGCCGATCCAGCAGGGTCAGTCCCCGCTGCGACACATCCCGAACTACGAGGAGTGGGCGTTCGACATCATGACGCAGGGGGCGGCGAGCGACGAACTCTGGCAGTCTCCCGGAATCGACTTCGAGCGCCACTACGACGGGATGGCCGACGTTCCCACCGTGTACGCGGGCGCGTGGTACGACTCCTACACCAAGGCGACCTGTGACAACTTCGCTGCGCTCGCGGAGCGGAAGGACGCGGATCAGTTCCTCCTGATGGGGCCGTGGACCCACGGCTGGAACGGGTATCCGCTGCCGTCGTGGAACAAACCCTACTCCGGTGAACTCGCCTTCGGCGAGGCCGCGCTTCGGGACTACCAGGAAACCCGCCTGCGCTTCTTCGATCACTACCTCAAGGACGAGGACTCGTGGAGCGACCAGGCCACGGTGGAGTTCTTCCGGATGGGGACCGGCGACGGCGGCCGGACCACCGACGGCCGGCTGTTCCACGGCGGGGAGTGGTCGACGGCCGATGAGTGGCCTCCGAACGACGTCGAACAGACCACCTACTACGCCCACGGCGACGGAACGCTTGCGACCGCCGAACCCGATTCCGATGGCGGCGCGACGAGCTACGAGTTCGATCCCAAAGATCCCGTCCCCACCCTCGGCGGCAACTGTTCGTCGTACATCACCTACGAACCCCGCGAGGAGAACCTGATCGAGTACCCGCTGGCCGAGCGCAACCTCCACGACATCACCGGTCGGGGCGGGTTCGATCAGCGCACTCGCGAGGACACCTTCGGCGCGGAGCCACCGTACGGCCCGCTGGAGCACCGCGACGACGTGCTCGTCTTCCGCACGCCCCCGCTCGACGAGCCGGTCGAGATCGTCGGCCCGATCCGGGTCCGGGTCCACGGAGAGACCGACGCCCCCGACACCGACTTCACTGCGAAGCTAATCGAGGAGTACCCACCCAGCGACGGGTTCCCGAACGGGTTCGCGCTCAACCTCGCGGACTCGATCTGTCGGGCGCGATACCGGGGCTACCGCGACGAGCCGGACTTCGTCGACCCCGGCGAGGTCTACGAGTTCGTGATGGAGCCGTACCCGACCGCAAACGTCTTCGCTGCGGGCCACCGGATCCGGCTCGACATCTCCTCGTCGAACTTCCCCCGGTTCGACGTGAACCACAACACCGGCGGTCCGCTCTACGGCGACCGCGAGTACCAGGTCGCGACGAACACCGTCCATCACAGCGCCGACCATCCGACCCGAATCGAGCTGCCGGTTCGACGGACCTGATGAGATCAGCGGCGGACAGTTCGGGGTTTCACGGCAACACTTATACTCACGGTGGGGCTACGGAAGAACCGTGTTCGTATGAGCCACACGAACAACCGACACGAAACGGATCGATCGCCGACGGGCGGTGACGGCGGATGAAACCGGCCGCGTTCCAGTACCACCAGCCGTCGTCGGTGACGGAGGCGACCGACCTCCTCGCGGAGCACGAACACGACGCCGAGTTGATGGCGGGCAACCAGTCGCTCGGGATCGTGATGGCGAATCGCCTGGCGACACCGGAGCATATCGTCGACATCAACGGTGTCGACGAACTCGACTACGTCGACGTTGCCACCGAACGGGTCACGATCGGCGCGCTGACGAGCCACCGCACCATCGAGACCTCGGCCGCCCTCGCCGACGCGCTGCCGATGTTCCCGGCGGCGGCCGAACAGATCGCCGGGCCGAGCGTCCGCAACCTCGGCACGCTTGGCGGGAGTGTGGGCGAAGCCGACCCTGCGGGGAACTATCCCGCTGTGCTCACCGCGCTCGACGGCGATCTCCACGTCGCGTCCGCGGACGGGGAGCGAACCGTCGCGGCGTCGGAGTACTTCATCGCGTACATGTTCTCCGACCTCGCGGAGGACGAGCTGATCACCGGCGTCTCCGTCGATCGGGAGCCGTTCCCGGCCGAACGCACGGGGATGGCATTCCTCGAACAGAAACCCGCGGCCCAGACGTGGCCGACGATCAGTGCGGCCGCGGTCATCCGCATCGACGACCCCGACGCGGACGCACCCGTCGTCGAGGAGGCACGGCTCGCGCTCGCGAACGCCGCCGACGTTCCGCTCCGCGTCGAGGATGCCGAGGCGGCCGTCGAGGGTGAATCGCTCGTCGAAGCACCACTCGCGTCGGCCGCCGACGCCGCGAGTGAGGCCGCCGAACCGGGCGAGGAGATGCACGCCGACGCCGAGTACAAAGAAGAGTTGGCCGGCGAGTACACCCGGCGCTCGCTCGAAACGGCGTACGAACGTGCGGTCGACACCACGGACACCACAACACCATGATGGAATTCGACGGCGAGTTCACCTCGGATCACCCGCGTGACGATCTCTGGAACTACTTCACCGATCCCGCAATCCTCGCCGACTGCGCGCCAGGCTGTGACGAGATCACGATGGAATCGCCCGGCGAGCTGTCGGCGACCATCACGGTCGGTGTCGGCAGCGTCAAGCCGACGTTCGACGTCGATATGACCGTCACGCGCGCCGACGCGCCCGCAATCCTCGAGATGGAGGTCGGTGGCGACGCGAGCCGGAACTCTTTCGAGGCCGTCACCGAGATGTGCCTCGTCGAGGATGGCGACGGGACGACCGCCACGTGGGAGGCCCGCACGAACGTCGCCGGACTCATCGCCAGCATGGGCCAGCGCGCGCTCGGCAGCGTTGCTGCCCGGATCGTGAACAACTTCTTCGAGGATCTCGAAGCGAAAGCCGACGAAGGCGTTCCTGCCGAGTCGAAGCTCGAAGCCAAACCCGAGGCCGAAGCCTCGATCGAGAACTGACTCACGAGGCCGCGAACGCAACCGAATCGACCACTAACCGTCCCGTCTTTCGTTAGCCGTCCCGTTTTCAACTTGAAGTGTCGTCAACGCCGCCGTCGGGTCGCTTCTCTCGACCGACGAGGTTCGCGCTCGCTTCATCTGCTCACGGGCGCGAAGCGCCCGTTCGCACGGTCCGAGGGACGCAAAGCGTCCCTCGCTACTCGCCTCACTTCCGGAAGACTCGTTTCACTCGTCTTCCGACGTTTGCAGGCCTTCGGCCTGCTCACCACCGCCAGACCTCCGATCTGGCGAGGATCGCGCGCCTTCGGCGCGCTCACCGCCATCGGTCTCCGCACTCGCGGCGTCCTCGGATTCGGCAGTTGTCGGCTCGCTATTCGACTGCGCGTCGCGGACCCAGTCGTGAACCCGGTTCGGCGTCGCAGGGATCCGATCGGCGACGACACCGAGCGGTTCGAGCGCGCGATTGATCGACGACGCGATGCTCGCGGGGGCGTCGATCATCCCGCCCTCGCCCGTGCCTTTCGCGCCGGTCGCGGTGAACGGCGAGGGAGTTTCGGAGTGGTCCATGTCGATGTTCGGGACGTTCTTGATCGACGGCAGGAGGTAATCGAAAAACGTTACCGCCTGTGGCTGGCCCGATTCGTCGTAGCCGAACTCCTCCATCAGGGCGGCCCCGATACCCTGGGCGATGCCGCCGTGGGCCTGTCCCTCGACGATGACGGGGTTCAGCTGGGTCCCGCAGTCCCGGAGCGTGTAGAATTTCAAGATCTCGACCTCCCCCGTTCGCGTATCGACCTCGACGATCGGCGCGTTGACCGCGAACGCCGCGGTCGGATACACGGGGAACTTGCCGGCGAGCGCCTCGTCGAACTCCGAGAGCACGGTGGCAGGATGCTCGTAATCGTAGCTCGCCCGCGTGAGCCGGTCGCTGCCACGGCCACCCGCCGCGTCGATCTCGGCGAGAGTCGCGAGATCGAGCGAGCCGTCGCCGTCGCGGCGCTCGACGGCCCCATCGCGGTACTGGACCGCGTCCTCGTCGACGCCCCACTCCTCGGCGGCGAGCGTTTCGAGGTTTTCTTTCATCGTTGCACCGAGCCCCTGGGCCGCCCCCGAGAGCATCACCGCCATCCGGGAGGCAGCGCTGCCGTACTCGGTGGGGGCTGCAACGCTATCCAAATACTCGACTTCGATCGTGCTCGGAAGCACTTCGAGCTCGTCGGCGAGCAGCTGGGTGACGATGGTCTGGTGGCCCTGGCCCGACGAATCGGTGGCCAGAAACGCGCGCACGTCCCCTTCACGGGTAATCTCGGCACGGAGGTGTTCGGGGAGTTCGGCGACATCCTCGCGGTTCCGGTCGTCGAGGGCGTCGCGATCGGTGCGTTGGCGGTCGGTCCAGTCCGACCCACTCGCGCCAGGTTCGATGTGGAGGGTGTAGCTCACCCCACGATACTTCCCCTCATCGCGGCGCGCCTCGACCGTGTCGAAGTCGAGAAGGCCGCCGTCGACGGCCTCTCGCTCTTCTACGCGATCCCGGAGGTGATCGAGCGCCGCCGGGTAGTCCCCCGAGTCGTAGATGTTGTGCGAGGCGATCTCGTGAGGCATCTGATCCGGCGTGACGAAGTTCATCCGGCGGAGTTCGGCGGGATCGAGATCGAGTTCGCGGGCGGCCTCGTCGACGATCATCTCGATGGCGTAGAGGTGTGGCGGAACGCCGAATCCCCGATACGCCGTCTGGGAGGTCTTGTTCGTCAGCACGAGGTCGTAGTCGTACCGCACATTGGAAATGTCGTAGGCGTCGGTGAGCACCGAGAGCGGTTTGAGCGCCTGGTTCACGGGATAGTGGGGCCACGCACCGAAGTCGTCGACGAACCACGTGTCGAGTCCCTGAATGATGCCGTCGTCGTCGACCGCGAGCCGGACCTCGTACTCGCGGTCGGAGGAGTGCATGTCGCCGCCCTGGAGGTTCTCGACGCGATCTTCGACGAATTTTACAGGAGTGCCGTCGAGCTGCTGGCTCGCCATCGCTGCGAGACAGCAGTACCGGTGGATGGCGATCTTCGTGCCGAAGCTCCCGCCGACGTCGGCGGGAACGTCGAGCGAGACGCGCTCAGGGGGATAGCCCAGCGTCTCGTACACCGTGTCGTCGACCAGCGTGTGGAGTTGGATGTTGCAGTCGATCGAAAAGGCGTCGTCCTCGGTGTCGTACTCCGCGACGACGCCCCCGGTTTCGAGAGGGACGCCCGAGATCCGGCCCCACGAGTACTCGCGCTCGATCACGCGGTCGGCGTCGGCGAACGCCGCGTCGACGTCGCCGAAGACGAACTCCTCGCCGTCGGGGACGTTGGTACCAACGTCCTCGTGAATGATCGTCTCGTCGTCGAGCGCGTCACGGGGATCGACCACGGGATCGAGTGTCTCGTACTCGACGTCGATTTCGTCCACGACGTCTTCGGCGGCGTACCGATCGGTGGCGACGACCGCTGCGACGGGTTCGCCGACGAACCGCACCCGATCGACCGCGAGCGACCACTCCTCGAACCCGGGGAGACCACAGGGCATCGGATAATATTCTTCCTGGAGATCCGCGCCGGTCAGCACGAGTTCGCAGTCGGGGTGATCCTCGGCGGCGCTCGTGTCGATCGATTCGATTTCGGCATGGGGGTGGGTCGTCCGGAGGAGTGCCATATGGAGACAGCCCTCGGGCGTGATGTCGTGGACGTACTCGGCCTCGCCGGTGAGTATGCGGTGGTCCTCGACGCGTTCGAGTCCCGATCCGGTGAACGATTCCGAGCGCCCGTCCGTGCCCGCGTCGGCACCCGGCTCCGGAGCGGACTCGGGACCGGTTTCGGCCCCCGACATCAGTCCACCTCCGCGTCGGTGTCGGCGTCCACGTTCGTCGCCGAACGCTGTCCGCCGTTCGTGTCCATCTCGTCGGCGGCCCGATGGACTGCGTCGTAGATGTTCTGGTAGCCTGTACACCGACAGATGTTGTCCGCGAGCCCCTTTCGAATGGCTTCGTCTGACGGATCGGGGTTCCGTTCGAGGAGGTCGCGAGTCGCCATCACGAACCCGCTCGTGCAGAAGCCACACTGGAGCGCGTGCTCCTCGTGAAACGCCCGTTGAACCGGGCCGAGATCGCCGCCCTCGGCGAGTCCTTCGACGGTCCCGATCTCGCGACCGTCGGCCTGGACCGCGTAGACGAGGCAGCTCTTCACGATATCGCCGTCGAAACTCACTGTACACGCCCCACAGACACCGTGTTCGCAGCCGACCCGGACCCCGCGGAGACCGCAGTGATTCCGGAGGAAGTCCGAGAGCTTCAGCCGGGGCTCGACTTCGGCTTCGACTGTCTCGCCGTTCACCGTGAGTGAGACCTCTCGCGTCGGTCGACCCACGGCGTCCTCAGGCGTATCAGCACTCATGATCGACCATGACGTGGATGATGGTCGATACCGTGTTAAAGCTTTCCGCGGTAGCAGTTCCCTTCCGATTTCGGTGGTTCGGACGGTCGGTCGGAGCCATCGAGAAGAGGCGATCGGCGGGAGATGGTCGGCGGTCCCGACTCACTCAGACGTGTCGGCCTCATTACCGACGACGCCACGCTCGAACAGCCGGTCGATGGCCGACTCGTCGTAGCCGGCCTCCCGGAGTATCTCGCGAGTGTGCTCGCCGAGGCGTGGCGGTGGCGATCGGAAGCCGCTCGTCGCGTGTCGGAAGTTGAGCGGGTGTTCGATGACGGGAACCTCGTGGCCATCATTGCCGGTGACTGTGCCCACGACGTCGCGTTCGGCGGTCTGTTCGTTGTAGAGCGCGTCTTCGACGCCCTGAACCGGGGCTGCGGGGATACCCGAATCGACGAACAGATCCAGCCACTCGTCGGTCGGCCGGTCCGTCAGCGTCCGCTCGATCTCGGCCTCGAGATCGTTCATCGACTCGACTCGATCGGCGTTGGTCGCGAACCGCTCGTCCTCGGCGAGATCCTCGCGATCGATCGCTCCACAGAACGCTCGCCAGAGTTTCCCGTTGAGGCAGGCGACGTTGATGTGGCCGTCGGCGGTCCGGAAGGTCTGATACGGTGCCAACACCGGATCCTTCGTTCCCATCCGCTGTGGCTCCTCGCCAGCGAACACCTTCCCGGCCTGTTTGGTGAGCCACGGCAGAGTCGCGTCCAACATCCCGAGATCGATATACTCGCCCTCACTGGTGGCTGTACGGCGGTAGAGCGCGGTGACGATCCCGAAGGCGGCCCACATCCCGGTAACGAGATCGGTCATCGGTAGTCCGACCTTCGCGGGTCGGCCGTCGGGATCGCCGGTGACGTCCATGATCCCGCTGAGCCCCTGGACCAGCAGGTCATAGCCCGGTCGCTGCCGCCACGGCCCGGTCTGGCCGAACGCCGAGATGGCACAGTAGACGATCTCGTCGTTTTCGGCCGCGATCCGGTCGTAGTCGACGCCGAGCCGTTCGGCGGTCCCGGGCCGGTAGTTCTGGATGAACACGTCGGCTTCGCGCGCGAGATCGTACAGCGCCTCGCGGCCCGCATCGGATTTCAGGTCGAGTTCGACGCTCCGCTTGTCGTAGTTGACCGTCCAGTAGTACGGCGACTCGCCGTCGACGAACGGCGGTCCGGAGTGGCGGATGTCGTCGCCAGCGCCGGGCCGTTCGATCTTCACCACGTCCGCACCCTGGTTCGCGAGCATCAGCGAGCAGAACCCACCGGTCACGAACGTCGACAGATCGAGGACGGACACACCCTCCAGTACGTACCCGGAAGCGTCCATGCAATTACTTGGCGCACCGGGGTGTGAAAAGTGTTGCCTGCCAGCACCCCTCCCCTGTCATCGGGGCGGGAGCCGCTCAGGCTTCGGTGAACGCGACGCACCGACAGACGCTCGACTCGCCGCCGCGGAATCGCCACGGGAACGTCCCGATCTGCACCCGTTCGTTCAAGAGCTCTTCGGGGACTTGAGCGTTCTCGACGTGGACGATCCCCTCGGGGAACAGTTCAGTATGCATCAGCTGGTAGCCCTCCGGCGGGAAGATCTCGTCGAGATCGCCGACGCCGAGATGGTCTGCCGCCTCGTCGGCGAGCTCCGGACGGACGTCCCGGACGACGGTGTTCATCGGGTGGTCGGCGCTCCCACAGTCGAGGATCAGGTAGTTGAGTTCCTTCTCCGCACACCACTCGGCGAACTCCTGGTTGGGGCCGGGATGTTTGCAGAAGAACTTGTGCGGGTCGGCGTCCTCGCGGTGCCACGCGTGCTGTTGATACCCGGTGTGGATGAAGAGGATGTCGCCCTCCCGAACGTCGACGGCGTCTTCAATCATCTCGCTGGTGTAGACGTCGTAGTCCCCGACTTCGTCGGAGATATCGGCGATGACCGCCTCGCCGACGAGTTCGTCGAGCGGCATGCTCTCGATGTCTCGGCCGCTCGCGACGAAATGTTTCTCGCCGTCGAGATGAGTTCCTGTGTGATTCATGAACTCGATCTTCTGGCCGTTGACCTTCTCGGTGTCGAGGCTTTTCTCGTACCACACCTTCGGGTTGTCGTAGGTCGGCCACGCTGGCGTGTGCTCACACCACGGCTGGGTCAGGTCGTGCATCTCGTACCCGTCTAGCATACGCTCTTCTGGTTCTCGCCCCTCCTATAAAAATCCGTGCCGTGGATCGTGCAGCGTCGTCCCCGGTCACTGGTAGGCGATGTTGAGTTCGAGCTCGTTGGTCGCACCGAGCAGGAGCGAGGGAATCTGCTCTTCGAGTCGCTCGCCCTCCATCCGGTGTATCGGGCCGGAGATGCTCAGTCCGCCGATCACTCCCCCTTCGGGACCCGTCACCGGCGCACCGACGGCGCGGAGCCCCTCGATGATCCCTTGATCGTTGATGCTGTACCCCCGCTCGCGGGTCGCCCGGAGCTCGCGATCTAAGGCCTCGCGCGTCGAGAGTGTCTTCGGTGTGACGGACGCGAGCCCACGACGATCGGCGATCCGATCGATGGCCGCCGATGGAACCTCCGAGAGGATCGCGAGCCCGGCCGCACTCGCGTGGATCGGGACGCGCTTGCCGGGGTGGGTGTTGGCCTCGACCGCGTGACGACCCGAGTGCTGGTGGACGTAGACGGCTCGCCCGTGTTCCTCGACCATGAACTGGACCCGTTCGTCGACTTCGTCGGCGAGCTCGACCACCTTCTCCTTCGCGAGTCGATACTCGGGTTGGCACCGTCGAGTGAACTCGCCGAAGTCGAGGAATCGGAGCCCGAGGTGGAACCCGTCGTCACGCTCGACCACGTATTCCCTGTCCTCCAGGGTCCGGAGGTGTCGGTGAGCCGTACTCTTGCTCACGTCGAGTTCGGTCGCAACGGTGGACAGCGTCGCCGCCCCGTGTTCGCGAAGCAACTCTAGGACGTCGAGCGTCCGTCCGACCGCACCGATCGTTTCACCATCTGTCGCCATGCGAGAGAGTGTATCACGCGATTCACCTAAGTGTTCCGCATCGTGGGACGTTCAGAACTCTCAGTACAACCCGCTGCAACGTACTGTATCCGACTTCGAAGAGTTATTTGACTCCTCACACGAGTTCCACGATATGGTACGAGACACGCGCCGCAAGTCGACGTCGAGACGGCGTCTTCAACCCCTTGTTGAAGCGGTGTCCAGTGGATCTCAGGAAATCGAGGTACGACAGCGGCCCGAGTGCGAGGTTAGAATAACGTCGGATCGTTTCGTCATATGGTACGGCTATCAATGTATGTAAGCACGCGTTGTAGATCGGCGATACCAAGCGATGGTCGGCGAGTTCGCCTCAGCGAGAGCAAAAAGCGATCAAGGCGTAAGGTGGCCGTCCATCGGGAGCATTCGTTGGCCGCGATTCCAGACCAACGAAGTCGAAGACCGATCGTCGATGGATAACCTAACGAAAGAACGTTCTACAGAGCGGAACTCGTGACTGATAGGGGAATCGAAGTCAGGCCTGGTGTGAGTCGTCTCGATGTCTCTCGTGATCCGATCGCTCTCACCTCACGGGGTCGAACCACTATACGTCATCACCATCACGACCGCTAACAAGGATATTGTTGTTACAAAAGTGGGGCAGAAACCGAACGACGCTTCCAGCTCGACAGCAGATGGCGCTATCTCCATCGGCTCTGTAGGCCTTGGTATCGAACGGTTCCGATTCATGGTTGGTGTTCACATTGTAACCGTCCGTCTTATCGCGACGTCGAAACGATCGATCGTATGTCTCGCCAGCAATCTTGGCCGTTCATCGGAAGCGTCTTGCCACGCGTCGGAGTCGTCTCGAAGCGGCGAATATCAGGAGTACGTCGCGCGAATTCCAATGATCCGCGCCGCCTGGGTCACGATCTCAGGAACTTCCTCGCGGTACCACTCGTCGGCCATGCGCGTCGTTGGCCCGGAGACGCTGACCGCCGCCAGGATTTCGTCATCGTCGCCGAGGACCGGTGCGCCTACCGCTCGCATCCCAATCAGCCGTTCCTCGTCGTTGAACGCATACCCCCGCTCCCGGATCGTCTCAAGCTCTCTTTCGAGCTCGTCCCAGTCGGTGAGCGTTCGACCCGTGCGCTCGTCGAGATCGAGTCGTTCTCGGAGGTCGACCAGTTCGTCCGCCGGAAGGTGGGCGAGGTAGGCTTTTCCGACCGCCGTCGCGTGAAGATCGACGGTTGCACCGATGTGTGAATCGGTCTGGACCCCGCCCTCGGCCTTCGTCTGGTAGATGTACACGCCTCGGCCCTGCTCTTCGACCATCAGCTGGGCCCGTTCGCCGACCGCACTCACCAGTTCGTCCATCTCCGGTTTGGCGATCTCGTAGAGGTTCCATCGCTGCCTCGCAGCGTTGCCGAGGTCGAGAAACCCCAGACCGAGGTAGTAGGTGCCCTCGTCCTTCACGACGTAGCCCGACTCCCGGAGCGTCTGGAGGTGGTTGTGTACCGTACTCTTCGATCGTCCTACCTCTTCGGCTAGGGTCGTGATCGTCGCCCCGCCTTGATCCCGAAGCAGTTCGGCGATGGCGAACGACGTTTCGGTAGCGCCGATTCGCTTTTTTGTGACGGCCGGTTCATCGTTCATGATTCATAACGAGGGCAGCGTCGTAATAGCTCTTGTCGTTCTGTTCACCACTGACGAATCAAAATTCCGGTAGAGTAAATAAAGCTACGCTGTTTCGGCCCGGAGTGCGGCCGTCACCTCACGGACGGGCCGCGAGTCGATGGTCGTGATCGCGTTCATCGCCCACTCGACGTCGCTCCCGTCGAGACCGTGCGCGAGCAGTTCACGCTGTCGCGTCCGTAGCGCTGACTCGTCGATCGGATCGCGGTGATCGCCTCTGGGGAACGACCGTTCCCCAGTGAGCTCAGTGCCGTCCGCGAACTGGATGGTCGCGGCCGCACCCCACGCCTCGGGGACCCCCTCGTCGAAGCGCTCCGCCCGCACGAGACGGACGCTCTCGGCGATTTTCTTGACCTCGGGGTCCACGATGGCGGTCGAGGAGAAGTGTTCCAGCCGGAGGTCGCCGCTCACGAGGTAGCGCGCGAGGACGTACGGCGTGGAGAACTTCGCGGCCGTGAAACTCTCCGGGGCGGGGTTCGCCATGTCGGTCGCGTTGGCGAACGTCTCGATCTCGATCGATTCGACGGTTTCGGGATCGATCCTGTTCTCCGAGTTGTTCTCCTCAATGGCCTCGCGAAGCGCGTCGAGCGGTGGGTGAGTGTACCGACACGACGGGTACGGCTTGAAGTAGTTCCGCGTGATCTCCCACCGTTCGCCGAGCGACGCGAAACTCCCCTCGAACTCGCCCTCGGGGAGCAGCGACTCGAACGGGTCGTACACGACGCCGATCGCGCTCGCCGAACCAGTCAGCCCCGTGAGGGCGGTCCGTGCAGCGCTCACGCCGGCCTGGGCCGAGAAACCCGCGGTGAAGTTCCGGGCTGGCGGTCCCTCCTCGTAGGGGTCGTGCATCGAGATCACCGCGAGGTTCGCCGCGATCCGGAACGTCTCGCGGAGCTCTTCCATACTTGCGCCGAAACACTGCGCGGCCGTCAGCGCTGGGCCGACCGTGGTCCACGCCGCGTGGGGATCGCGGAGCAGCCACGGCGTCGCGTCGTTGAGTCGGTCCTTCATCGCGAAGATCACGCGTTCGAGCCGGACGCAGAGCTCGTACGAGCGGGCGCAGGCGTCGACGAACGTCGCGCCACTCACGGCTGCGGCCTCCGCCGCGGCGAGGCCGCCGGCGACGATCCCACTCCCGACGTGACCGCCCGTGTCGTGGCCCTCGTCGGTCTCTTGAGCGATCGCCGCCGCCCCGTTGCAGAGTGCGGCGGCCTCGGGCGTCGTGGTTCGGGCGGTCCCGAGGACGGTCGCCTGGCCGTCACCGAAGTCGGCGTTCGCCCCGACCGCGCCGACGCCAGGGGCCGCGGAACCAGCTACGGTCGCACAGAGCACGTCGCCGACGGTCGTCGCGGCGTGGGCGCGGACGTCGTCGGGGATCGGTTCGTCGAGGAACTCGTAGACGTGCGCTTCCCACTCGCGCACGGCGTATTCGGTATTGTCGGTCATGATATTGGCAGCCTTCGGTGGTGGTTGGATACCGGTCGCGACGGACAGCGGCGTCCGAATCGGTTCCGCAAGTGAACGGCCACGGGTCCGTCGGCCGGTCGCGGACAGCGACGACTCATCGGTCCGGGTGCTCGCCGCCGCGGACCATCGCACAGAGCACCCGTGGCGGTGCGGGGTCGCGGGCCGCCGTCCAGAGCCGGTCGGTCCGCTCGCTGCCGATCGCGGGACCGACCAGCGACTCGAACTTCGCCCGCAGTTCCGACGGCTCGAACGGGTCGGCCTCGCCACCGCGCGCGTGCCGCACCGCGGCGCTGGCCTCGGTTCCATTGGCGAGCGTCACCGTCACACGGGCCCCGCGTTCGTCGGGTGCTCGCGCGTCGATCTCGTCCTCAACGCGGACCGCCACGCGCTCGGCGAGCGCGAGCGTCTCCGGGGCGACGGCGTCGTTCGTGAACGCCTCGGCACCGGTCGAGCCGGTGCGGAGCGCCGTCGCGACCGCGAACGGCACCGAGAACTTCGCCGCGAGCGCGTTTCGTGGGTGTGGATCGTCGAGCTTCGCGGCCGCAGCGTACGTCTCGACGATCACCTCCTCTACCTCCTCGGCCGCTGGCTCCCCGTCGATCCCGTCGAGCGCCGCCGCGAGCGCGTCCAGCGTCGCGTGGGTGTACCGACAGGCAGCGTGAGTTTTGAAATACCCCTCCGAGAGCGTCCACCGATCGCCGAGGTCGGCGGCGAGACGCTCGCGGACGACGCCCGCCGCGCTGGCCGACGCGAGGTGGGCGGCGATCCCGTCGTCGAGCTCGGTGAACCCTGCCCGCGCCTGATCCGCCGCGATCAGCGAGGCGAGGTTGCTCATGCCTGCGTAGGAGTTCCTAACTGTGGCCCCTGCCGTCGCGGCCGCAAAGCGAGTGTGCTGGGCGTAGTTGGCGGCGATCGAGAGCGCCGTCCGGGTCGTCGTCGCGTCGTAGCCCCGGAGCCGGGAAACGGCGGCAGCGCCCCCGACCACCCCCCAGACGCCGTGTGGGTGGTACCCCTCTGCGAGCGGCTGGACTGCCTCGGCGACCCTGACGGCGGTCTCGTAGCCTGCCACGAACGCCACGAGGAATGCCTCGCGGTCGGCGTAGCGCGTTTCGGCCTCCGCGAGGAGCGCAGGGAGAACGTGAATCGCCGGGTGGCCTGCGGCGAACCGATGACCCTCGTCGAGTTCCAAGACTGTGCCGCTCGTCGCGTTGAGGAAGGCCGCATGGTGTCGGCTCGCTCGTCCCGCGTCGGCGGCGAGGATCGTCGCGTCGCCGGTGTCGTCCGCCCGCTCGCGCCAGGCCTCGCGGAGGCGTGCCACCGCGTCGTCGCTTGCGCCGCCGATCACGACGCCAAGCGTGTCGGCGACCACGAGCCCGACGCGGTCCTCGACCGACGGCGGAACGGTCTCGCTATCGAGCTCCGCGACCCACGCCGCGAGGCGGTGGGTGTGTTCCTCGTCGGCTGTTCCGTGGTCCATCTCCCTGTCGTTCGGGCGAGTACGTTCGGCGTGGCGAGCGTCGTCGTTCACGATTACACCCCGAGGTACGCCTCGACGACGCCCTCGTCGTCAAGCAGCTCGTCGCCGGTGCCGTCGAGCGTGATCCGGCCGTTCTCCATCACGTAGCCCCGATCGGCGAGTTCGAGCGTCTGCTGGACGTTCTGCTCGATGATCAACACTGTGAGCCCCGAGTCGTGGATCTCGGCGATCGTTCCGAACATGTCCGCGACGAGTTGCGGGGCGAGGCCGGTCGAGGGCTCGTCGAGCACGAGGAGGTCGGGCGCACCCATCAGGGCGCGCGCGAGCGTCAGCATCTGCTGTTCGCCCCCGCTCATCGTCCCGGCGCGCTGGTCGGCGCGCTCTTCGAGCCGCGGGAACAGGTCGAACGCCTCCTCGATGGTCGATCCCCGATCCGCCTTCGCATCGTCGGTCTGTGCTCCGAGGAGGAGGTTCTCCCGCACGCTCAGCCCCGTAAAGAGGTCGCGGTCCTCGGGAACCTGGACGATTCCGCGCTCGACGATCTCGTGTGGGTCTTCGCCGCCGATTTCGTCGCCACGATACCGGATTGAGCCACCCATCGACTCGACGATCCCCGCGATCGCCCGCGTCGTGGTCGTCTTCCCTGCACCGTTCGAGCCGACGAGCGCGACGATCTCCCCCTCCTCGACAGTCAAGTCGACGCCGTGGAGCACCTCGATCCCGTCGTAGCCCGCTCGGAGGTCGTCGATCTCAAGCATCGCCATCGTGGTCACCTCCCGCCTGCTCTCCGTCGGTGGTCGTGGCATCACTCGTCGCCCCGTCGTCCCCATCGGCGTCGACGTCGCCGCCAATGTACGCCTCAATCACCCGCTCGTCGCTCGCGACTGCCTCGGGTGAATCGAACGCGATCGCCTCGCCGTTGTCGAGCACTGCCACCCGGTCGCTAACGCTCATGATGGCCTCCATGTCGTGTTCGATGAGCAGGATGCTCGTCCCCGATTCCCGAATCTCGCGGAAGAGATCGAGCATTCGCTGCGTTTCGGTCGGCGTCAATCCGGCCATGATCTCGTCGAGCAGCAGGATCGACGGCTCCGTGGCGAGCGTCCGAGCGAGTTCGAGGCGCTTCTGGTCGCCGACCGTGAGATCGCCCGCACTCTCCGCGGCGCGCTCGTCGAGTCCGACGAACGAGAGCTGTTCGCGCGCGATGTCCTCGGCGGGTCCTCTCCGGCGCGTGTGGATGTGTGCCCCGACGAGCACGTTTTCGAGGACCGAGAGCTCCTCCAGCGGGCGTGTGATCTGGAACGTGCGAGAGAGCCCGCTCCGTGCGACCCGGTGGGCGGACTTGTTCGTGATCTCCTCGTCGCCGAGGTGGACCGTTCCCTCGGTCGGCGCGAACACGCCGCTGATACAGTTGAACAGCGTGGTCTTCCCCGCACCGTTCGGTCCGATCAGTCCGACGATCTCCCCGCGGCGGACGTCAAGGGAGACGTCCCGCAGGGCGACCAGGCCATCGAACGTCTTCGTGACGTCGGTCGCCCGCAGGAGGGCCTCACCCTCGTGATCGGTCGTCGTCGATGCGTCCGTGTCGGTCGTTTCGTTTGGTGTGTCGGTCGACATCAGTCGTCCTCCTGAGTGTCGGCGTCGGGGCTCGTCTCGGGTTGCTCCGGTGTCTCGGTTGCCTCGGCCGCTCCGGTCTCGGCGGTCGTTCCCATCCCGTCACGGCGCGATCGATCGCGGAAGGCGGCCACGCGCCGTCTCGCCATCGCCGGCCACTCCACGACGCCCTTCGGGCTGTAGATCACGATCACCACGAGGAAGATTCCGTAGATGATCCGGTCGAGACCACTGATATCGCTAAAGGTGGTCCGCGCGATCTCGCTGATCGGCGTGACGACGAACGATCCCACGATCGGCCCGATGAGCGTACCGGGACCGCCGACGACAGCAGGCAACAGGAGTTCGACGTTGAGGAAGAGCGCGAACACCGTCGATGGGCGGATCGTATTGAAGTACATGCTCCAGAATGCGCCGGCCCACGCGGTAAAGAAGGCGCTCACCCCAATGCCGAGCATCTTGTAGCGGTAGGCGGGCACACCGAGGCTCGCCGCCGCCCGCTCGTCCTCTCGAATCGAGAAGAAGTACAGTCCGATCCACGAGCGCTTGATCGCCCACGACACAGCGGTAACGATCACGAGGAAGGCGAGGATGACGTAGTAGTACGGCAGGTCACTTTGGAACTGAAACGCCACGAGGCCGAACGTCTCGCCGTAATCCTGCGGGAACGGCTTGAAGTAGCCGTTCGCGCCGTTGAGCTCCCCCGCATTGACGACCATGAACCGGAGCAGTTCGGCGAACGCGAGCGTCGCGAGCGCGAAGTAGTGGCCCTGAAGATCGTACCGAAAGCAGAGGTAACCGACACACAGCCCGTAGATCCCGGCGAGGACGCTCCCGATCAGCATGCCGACCCACGGGTTGACCGCCAGATCGACGGCGAGCGCCTGGGTCGCGTACGCACCGATCCCGAAAAAGGCGGCGTGGCCGAAAGAGAACTGGCCGGTGTACCCGGACATGATGTTCCACGCCTGGGCCGAGTACGCAAACACGAGGGTAAGGATGAGGACTTGGAGGCTGAGCGTCGCCGCGAGCTCCATCCCCATCACGTCGATCTCGATTACGTATGGAAGCACAGCGAGGAAGCCGAAGCCGACGAGCGCCTTCACGACGGTGGCGTACCGTCGTTCGGAAAAGGACGCGTAGCGCTGCCGGAGCGAGTCGAGCGCGCTCACGACGACGACCCCCCGAACAGCCCTTCAGGTTTGAGGAGAAGCGCCGCTATGAACAGCAGGAAGATCAGTACTTGGGCGGTCGTACCGGGAAGGTAGTACGACCCGAACACCTCGACGAGCCCGATGAACAGCCCGCCGACGAACGCCCCCGTAAACGATCCGAGCCCCCCGAGGATGACGATCACAAAGGCGTTGATGAGATATGTCTCGCCGGTGAAGGGGTCGAATCGTTGAAAGAGCGCGATCGATCCCCCCGCGATCCCGGCGAGCGCGGCCCCGATCCCGAAGGTGAGGTAGTTGATCCGGGGGACATCGATCCCGACGTACCGCGCGCCGTCGCGGTTGTCGGCGGTGCCCCGGATCGCTCGGCCGAGGTCGGTGTACTGGAGGAACGCCCGGACCGCGAGCATCGCGACCACCGCGATCAGCAGGGCGTAGAACTGGCCGAGCGGAACGAACACGCCGCCGAACGTGAGTGTCCCCACGTCCAGCGGGATGTCCTTCGGGTTCGGCGAGAAGACGATCTCGATCGCGGACTGGAGGATGAACAGCACCCCGAGCGTCGCGATAAGCTGGTTCTGCTGGGGAGCCTCGATGATCGGCTCGATGATGGCGACGTGGATGAGAACCCCCAAAACGAACAGCACGATAACGGCGATCGGCAGGGCCAGGAAGGGGTTGATTCCGAACGTTTCCGTCGACCACCAGACGGCGTACATCCCGACGACGAGGAAGACGCCGTGGGCGAAGTTGATGACGTCCATCACCCCGAAGATCATCGTCAGGCCGAGGGCGGTCAGCGCGTAGACGCCTCCAAGCAGGAGGCCGAATACGAGCAGTTGTACGAGGATCGGCTCGAGCGCGAGGAGATCTGCGATGAAGTTCGCGAACGGGTCGACGAATCGATTGACGATCCCCGTCTGTGCGGGCGATTGTACCGAAGCGAGTGCAGGCAGTAGGGTCGAAGCGAGTGGGAGTGTCGTGGGCATGGAGTGTGATCAGGCTGTGAGACGGGCGCGACCGCGCGAGGCCGAGACCGCGGGAGTCGCGCAGGTTGGTTCAGTTCGACGAGCTTTCGACGATCGGTTCTACCCCCGCGAACTCCTCGGGGTAGACGACGTTGATCGTGCCGTCCTGTACCTGGTTAACCGCGGCGAGCGCGTTCTCGTTCTCGCCGTTGTCCTGGAACGTAATCGGACCCATCGCGGCGATGTGGTCCTTGTAGGTGAGCGACTGGAGCGCCCCGTTGATCGCCTCGCGCTCGGTGCTGCCGGCCTGCTCGATCGCCTCGATGATGACCTCGCCCGCGGTGTACGCCATCCCGACGCTCGCGCTGAACGAGCCCTCGTACGAACTGTTGAACTGCTCGCGCACTTCCTGGGTCTTGTCGACCGTCGGGTTCAGCGCGTAGTTGTTGTCGAGGACGCCGTTCGCGAACTCGCCGACGTCGCTCACGGCCGCGTCGTCGGTGAACGTCGCGCTCGCACAGGCCGTCAGGTAAGGCGGCCGGTAGCTCTGGTTCTGCATCGCGTCCACCAGCGTCACACCGCCAGGCACGTACGTGGTCGCGATCACCGTGTCGGGATCGGCCTGCTTGAGCTTCGAGACCTGCGTGTTCGCGCTGGAGGCCCCGAGTTCGAGCGCGGTCTCCGTGACCACCTCGACGCCGTTTTCGGGGAGAGAGCGCTTCAGGTTCTCGTTGATCGACTGGCCGTAGCTGTTGTTCACGTAGAACAGCCCGGCGGTGCCGATCTCTCCTCCGTTCTGGCGGATGACCTCGGGAACGAGGTTCGCGTAGTCCATGGCCATCCTCCGCGCCGGGGGCTGTGGCCGGTAGACGTAGTTGAATCCCCGTCCACGAAGAATGTCCGTCGCGGCCGCGACCGAGATCACGAACGGGGTCTGTCGGCGCTCCGCGACCTGCGTCGCCGCCGTCGTCACCGGCGAGGCGAAACAGCCCGAGACGACCTTCGCCCCCTCGTCGATGAGCTCCTGGGTCACTTGGCCACCGAGTTCCTGCTGGCCCTGATTGTCGCCCTCCAACACGCGCACCTGTGCGCCCCCGAGTGACTCGATGCCGCCCGCCTCGTTCTTCCGCTGGGCGGCGAGCTTGATCGCGTTGTTCATGCCGACGCCCGTCGACGCGAGCGATCCCGAGAGTGGATGGTTCGACCCGATGAGGACCTCCTCCGTGCTGCCGCCGGCGGAGCCGCTCGTCGTTCCACCTTCACTGTTGTTCCCGCTACCGCCGGTGGTCTCCTCACCACCTTCCGTCCCCTCGCCGCCAGTGGTTTCCTGTCCACCACCGTCGCCGCCACCGCCGCTGCCGTTCTCCCCGCTGCCACCCGCGTCGTCGCTAGAGCAGCCGGCGAGGCTCGCCAACCCCGTGACGCCGGCCGCGCCAGCGTATTTGATGAACCGTCGCCTGTCCGCCGATGCCGGGGGCTTGTTACTTCTGCGCATGCTACACGCCACCTTTTCGGGCCATCACATAAAACACTTACATTCGATCTTCGACAGGTCGTGTCACAAAAGAATCACGAGCGACGAGCCGATCGGTCAGTCCGCGTCGAGCGATCGGCGCGCGTGGAGCCCTGCGAGACGGCCGAGACCCAGCGCCGTGGTCAGCCCGTTCCCGCTGAGATATCCGCCAGGCCCGTGGCCGCTGATCCCGACCGCACAGCCCCCGCCGGCGTACAGCCCTTCGACCGGCGAGCCGTCCTCGCGGAGCACCCGACCGTGTTCGTCCACGACGAGCCCACCCTGAGTGTGGAACAGCGCGCCGGTGACCTCGGCCCCGTAGAACGGTGGCGAGAGGGTGTTGACGCCGTCGGTACGACCGGTTTCGTCGGGCTCGTCCGCCGCGACCGCCTCGTTGTACCGCTCGACCGTCGCCGCCGTCACATCGGGGTCGCAGCCGAGATGGTCGGCCAGGGCCTCGACCGACTCGGCTTCGTGATAGGCTCCCAGCGACACGGCCTCGTCGAAGTCGTCGAACTCCCCGTCGAGACGGTCGAAGATGCGCTCGTCGAAGACCTCGTAGGCGACGTTGTCGGGCTGGCGGAGCACGTCGACCGCGAACGCCGAGTAGCCGGCCGATTCGTCGCCGAAGCGCTCGCCCTCCCTGTTCACCACGATCCCGCCGTTCATGACCACGGCGTACGTCGAGAGCGCCCCCGTCTGGTAGGCGACGGTCGCGTGGCCCTGATAGGCGTCCATGCACGCGAGGTCGCCCCCGAGCTCGGCCCCCCACCGGATCCCGTCGCCCGTGTTGCCGTCGGCCCCGAAGTAGAGCGCCTCCTCAATCTCCGCGCACCACTCCGTCACCATCCGTTTGTTGCCGGCGAACCCGTCGGTCGCGAGGATCACGCGTTCGGCCTCGATCGACTCCTCGCGGCGCTCGCCGGCCACGACGCCAGCGACGCCCGCCGCTCCGTCGTCGGCGACGAGCTTCGTGACAGGCGCGTTCGTCAGGAGTTCGACGTTCTCAGTCGCCTCGATTCTGTCTTTGAGTTCTGCAACGAGGTTCTCCCCGTTGCGGCCGGGCGGGGCGTGCATCCGGTACTCCGAGTGCTTGGGGTATTTGAAATCGTCCACGAGCGAGAGCGAGACGTCCCATTCGTCGACAAGCCAGTGGACGAGGGACGCGCTCTCGGCACAGAGGTGTGACACCATCGATTCGTCGGCCTCGCAGTCGTTCTTCGCGAGGATGTCGGCGGCCATGTCTTCGGGGTCGTCCTCGATTCCCGCCTCGGCCTGGTAGCGCGTTCCCGCTGCGGGGATCATCCCGGTCGAGAGGGAGGTGTTCCCGCCGACCGCGTCGGTCTTTTCGAGGACCGTCACCTGAAGATCGGACTCGCTCGCCGCGAGCGCCGCGACCAGCCCCGTCCCGCCGCCGCCGGCGATCAGCATGTCGGTACTGACGTCCCACTCGACCTCGCTCGCGGGAACGGTCTCGGTACGGTCGTCTCGCAGCGTCGGCTGTGCCGACTCGCTCATGTCCCACGCTTGGGGTGCATATGCGTAAAGCTACCGCACATCGAGACAGCGTGGCCGAAGGAGATAGGTCGTTGCGGTGTGAACGATTCGAGAGGCATGAGCGACACACCAGCCCCGCGTGCCGTCGCCGAGGCGTTCTTCGACCGGATGGCCGACGACGACCGCCGGCGGACCGCCGGCGAGCTGTTCGTTGCCGAGCCGACGATCACGCTTCCTGGCGCGTCGTTCGCCGGCGAGGACGCTTTCGCGGCATTCCTCGATCATCTCGCCCCGCGCTACGAGCGGGCGACCAAGACGTTCGACCGCTGGATCGAGTCGGGGTCGACGGTCGTGAGCATCGGGACGCTCTCGGGCGTCGACAACCGTGGCGAGGCGTTCGAAGGCGTTCGCTACATCGACGTCTACGAGGTCGCGGACGGCCGGATCGAGCGCCTCGACATCTGGAACGACCTCCTCGTGGCGGGGGTCGTCGATTCGTGACCGACCGTATCGGGGTGCTCCTCTCGCTCCGCGACGACCTCGATCTCGTCCGACGGTCCGAACGGTTGGGCTACGAGAGCGTCTGGGCCGCCGAAGGCCAGGGCCGGACGGCATTCGGCAAGCTCGAACGGTGGGCGACCGCGACCGATCGGATCGGCCTCGCGACCGGGATCGTGAACGTCTACTCGCGCACGCCCGCGGCGCTCGCCCAGGCGGCGGCGACGCTCGACGCACATTCGGGGGGCCGGGCGATTCTCGGTCTCGGCGTCGCCCACCCCGGCGTGGTCGAGGGATTTCATGGTACGGAGTTCGATCGCCCGCTCGCGCGCATGGCCGAGTACGTCGATCTGGTCCGGCGGTACCTCCGGGGCGACGCCGACGGCTTCGACGGGGAGTTCTACACACCGGAACGGACGCGATTCTGGGACGCCTTCGAGCCGGAGCGGGCGAAAATCCCGATCTACAACGCGGCGCTCGGCGAGGGCAACGTCACGCTCACCGGCGAGTACGCCGATGGCTGGCTGCCGAACCTCTACCCGCGACCGCGCTTCGAGACGGCAACCGGGTGGCTGGCGCGCGGGGCCGACCGGGCTGGACGGGACGTCGAGGAGATCGATGTCGCGATGTACGTCCTCACGAGCGTCGACGAGGATCCGGCGAAAGCGCGCCGCGCCGCGGCCGAACACGTCGTCTACTACCTTCGGCAGATTCCGGGGTACTACGGCCGGGTCGCCGAAGAGGCCGGCTTCGCGGACGAGGTCGCGGCGATTCGAGCGGCGAATTCGGACGCGACGGCCGCCGACCGAGTGAGCGAGGAGTTCCTCGACCTCGTCGCAGTGGCAGGAACGCCCGACGAGGTGCGAACAGGGCTGTCGACGATCCGTGAGATGGGCGTCGACCTGCCGATCGTGCGTGCGCCCGCCGGCGTCGAGGACGAGGCCGTCCACCGGATGCTCGAAACGTTCGCCCCCACACCGTCGGGGGAGGACACGACGTGACGAAGGCTTATGTCGATCGGCGAGAAACCGATTCGTGATTCGTTCGCATGACCGAGCACATCTGGGACGACCTGCTGACCGAACGGGATCGCCAGGTCATCAAGAAAGCCGGCTACGACGAGGCCGGCGCGTCGAGCTGGGACTCCCGCGGGCTGGGGACCGATCCGCTGGTCCTCGTCATCGACGTCCAGCGCCTCGTCGTTGGGGAGGACGAACCTATCCTCGACGCGATCGAGGACTACCGGACGGCGATGGGCGAGATCGCGTGGGACGCGATTGAGGAGATCGGGCCGTTCCTCGATTTCGCCCGCGAGCATGGCCTCCCCGTCGCGTACACCCGGGTCGTCCCGACGAGCTACGATGACCCGGATCACGAGGACCTCGACATCGTCGAGACGGTCGCCCCCGAACCGGGCGAGACAGTGATCGATAAGTCATACGCGAGCGCGTTCTACGGCACGGACCTGCTCTCGCGGCTCGTTCGTGGTAGCCACGATTCGGTGATCATCGTCGGCAACTCCACGAGCGGGTGCGTGCGCGCAACGAGCATCGACGCCCAGCAGAACGGGTTCGACGTGATCCTCCCACAGGAATGTCTGTTCGACCGGATCGAGGCCTCTCACAAGGTCGCGCTGCTCGATCTGTGGATGAAGTACGCCGAGGTACTGGAGCGAGACGAAGTCGAAACGTACGTCGAGGAGATCACCGAATGAATGCAGGAATCACTCCCGGACGACTCACTTCCGTACGACCCACTCGAACACAGCCATGACACACGACCTCGTCATTGCGAACGGTACTGTCGTCTCGCCGGAGCAGGGAACCTTCGACGCCGACGTGGCCGCCGACGGTGACGCGATCGCCGCGGTCGCCACTCCAGGAGCGCTCTCCGGTGAGCGCGAGATCGACGCCAGCGGGAAGCACGTCCTTCCGGGGGCCATCGACCCCCACACCCACCACGGCATCTATCGCGGACTCGAAGCCGACGCCGAGACCGAGTCGCGCTCCGGTCTCGTCGGCGGCGTGACCACCATCGGGAACTACTTCCGCCGTCCCGACTCGTACCGCGAGATCATGGACGAGTACGTCGCGGCAGCAGAGGACAACTACTACCACGATTACTTCTTCTCGCTCGGGTTACTCTCGTACGACCACATCGAGGAGATCCCCTATATCGTCGACGAGCTCGGGATCACATCGTTCAAGTGGTACATGAACTACAAGTACGTCGCGCCGGAGAAGTTCGGCGTCGACTGCGAGATGCGCGACGACTGGGGCGACGCGTTCATCCAGGCGCTCGCCGAGCAGGACGTCCCGACGACGCTCGGCCACCACTCCGAGAACGTCGAGATCACCAGCGCGCGCGGCGACAACCCCTACCTCGACGTCGAGACCGACGAGGACGGAGAGCACCGCGACTACGACGCGCTCGTCGAGCAGTTCCCCGGCTACGCCGAGGCCCAGAGCATGACTGCGAGCGGGTCGCTGGCCCGCCAGCACGGCTACGACGACAATTTTTATGCGGTTCACATCTCCTCGGGCCAAACTGCCGACGAGCTGGCGATGCTGCACGACGCGGGCTGGGAGATCACGGGCGAAACGTGTACGCACTACCTCGCGCTGACGACCGAGGAGTGCGACGAGCGCCACAACGTCAACCCGCCCGTGCGCTCAAAAGAGGATCAGGAAACCCTCTGGGAGCGGGTCGCCGACGGCACCATCTCGTGTATCGGCACCGATCACTGTGCCAACCTCGCAGAGGACAAAATCGGCGATGACGTGCCCGACAGCCTGCCTGGCTTCCCGTCGACCGCGACGATGCTCCCGCTCGTCCTCTCGGCAGGCGTCCACGAGGACCGCATCTCGCTGGAGCGCGCGGTCGAGGTCACGTCGACCGACACCGCGAAAGCGTTCGACCTTTATCCGAAGAAAGGCTCGATCAGAACTGGGACCGACGCCGACCTGACGATCGTCGACCTCGACGAGCCGAAGACGGTGACGCCGGAGCTGCTGCAGAGCGCGGCCGACTACTCGCCGTACGAAGGCCGCGAGGTGACCGGCTGGCCGACCCACACGATCGTCCGCGGCGAAGTCGCCTACGAGGACGGCGAGGTCGTCGGCGAACGGGGCCGCGGGACGCATATCGACCGGCCGATCACGGCGGACTGATCGCCCACTGGCGAGCCGATCCGTTTCCGATCGAACGGCGCGACTCATCGATACAACACATGGATGCGAACACGAACAACACCGACGACATGACGGGAAAAGGTTCGAACACAGACATGGACGCCACGGCTGCTGGGGGGAACACGCTCACCGACGGACAGGGACCGCTCGACGGGCTCGTGGTCGTCGAGGCGGGATCGATGATCGCCGCCGGTCAGGTCGGGCGGCTGCTCGCCGACTTCGGCGCGACGGTCGTCAAGATCGAACGTCCCGGAACCGGCGACCACCTGCGTCGCTTCGGCCCGCAAAAGGAGGGAACCGGCCTCTGGTGGAAGTACCTCGGGCGCAACAAACACTCCGTGACGCTCGACCTCTCGGCGGACGCGGGGCGGGCCGTCTTCGAGGACCTCGTGGGCGAGGCGGACGTCCTCGTCGAGAACTTTCGGCCAGGGACCCTCGAAAAGTGGGGGCTCGCGCCGGACGGGTTGCTGGAGCGAAACCCCGACCTCGTGGCGCTGCGCATCTCGGGATTCGGCCAGACCGGCCCGTACGCCGAACGACCGGGGTTCGGCACGCTCGCCGAGTCGATGAGCGGATTCGCTCACCTCAACGGATTCCCCGATCGGCCGCCGCTGCTGCCGCCCACTGGCCTCGCCGACGGCGTCGCGGCGATGTTCTCGACGTTCTCGATCATGTTCGCGCTGTGGCACCGCGAGATGCACGACGGCGGCGGCCAGGTAATCGATACCAGCCTGATCGAGCCCATCTTCTCGTTGCTCGGTCCGCAGCCCCTGCGATACCAGCAGCGCGACGAGATCGAAAAGCGCTCGGGCAACCGCTCGACCTCCTCCGCGCCGCGGAACGTCTACCGGACTCGTGACGAGCGGTACGTCGCTATCTCGGCATCGACCCAGCCGACCGCGATGCGGATCTTCGACGCGATCGACCGACCCGACCTGAAAGACGATCCCCGGTTCGAGACGAACGAACGCCGGCTCGCGAACGTCGACGAACTCGACACGATCATCCAGGACTGGATGGCCGAGCATAGCCGCGAGGAGGTGCTCGCCACGTTCGACGAGACCGGCGCGACCGTCGCACCCGTGTTCAACGTGGCGGACATCGCCGACGACGAGCACTACCGCGCCCGCGAGGCGCTCGTCGAGGTCGAGGACGAGGACCTTGGCACGGGGCTGGTGCAGAACGCGATTCCGAAGTTCAGCGAGACGCCAGGCACCGTCGATCACCTCGGCCCCGAGCTCGGAGCGCACAACGACGCCGTGTACGGCGACTTCCTCGATTACGAGGAATCGTTCCGTGAGGAGCTCGCCGAGAAGGAGGTGATCTGATGGAGCACGGCCCGCTCTCGGTGCCCGACGAGGTATCGGTGGTCGAGATGCTCCCTCGCGACGGGTTCCAGCGTCTCGACGAGTTCGTTCCCACCGATCGGAAAGTCGAACTCGTCGACCGGCTGAGCGCCACCCGAATCGACGAAATCGAAGTCACGTCGTTCACCCACCCGGACGCGGTGCCGACGCTGCGGGACGCCGACGCGGTGGCCGCGGGGATCGAGCGTCACGACGACGTGACCTACCGCGCGCTCGTGCCCAACACGGTGGGAATGGAGCGCGCGGTCGATGCCGAGATGGACAAGGTGAACGCCCTGGTGACGGTGAGCGAGAGCTACAGCCGGAAGAATCAGAACATGACCGTCGAGGAGAATCTCGCCGAGGTCGAGTCGATCGTCGAGATCGCCGCCGAGGTGGGTATTGAGGTCGAGGCAGGGATCGGGACGAGCTTCTACTGTCCCTACGAAGGCAGGATCCCGATGAAGCGTACCCTTGCGGTCGT
Organism: Halococcus salifodinae DSM 8989; assembly: GCF_000336935.1. NCBI lineage: Archaea > Methanobacteriati > Methanobacteriota > Halobacteria > Halobacteriales > Halococcaceae > Halococcus > Halococcus salifodinae. The sequence continues at coordinate 118,148 of NZ_AOME01000051.1, forward strand.
CGAGCGCGTCGTCGAGGCCGGCGTCGACGAGGTGACGCTCGCGACGACGATGGGGCTCGCCGACCCCGCTCAGATCGCCGCGACGTTCACGGCGGTGTTCGAGCGCTGGCCCGATCTCGACTGTGGGCTCCATCTCCACGACACCAACGGAATGAGCCTCGCGAACACGCTCGTCGCGATGCAGTACGGCGTCGACCGCTTCGACACGTCGGTCTGCGGCCTCGGCGGCGGTGTCGTGCTCCCCGAAGGGATGGTGGGAGTCGGCAACACACCGACCGAGGACCTCCTTCACATGCTCACCAGGATGGATGTCGACGTGGCTGCCGATTTCGAGGACGTGGCAGAGGCGGCCGAAATCGTCGCCGAACAGCTCGATCTCGGCGCGACGAGCCACGTCCTGATGGGCGGAACAGTCGAAGAAGTGTTGGCGACTGTCGCCGACGACCGACCGCAGGACTGACAACCGCGCGCGACCAAACACAAAGTGAGACCGACGCAGCAACCGTTCCCACAATCATGACCGGCAAGACAATCGCGGAGAAGATCCTCTCGGAGAAGGCCGACACGGACGTTCGAGCGGGCGAGTACGTCGAGGCGGACATCGACGTGGCGATGGCCCACGACATCACCGGACCGCTCGCGTTCGAGACGTTCGATGACGTGACCGGCGACGACGCCGAGCTGTTCGCGCCCGAGCGAACGGTGTTCACCATCGACCATCACGCCCCCGCCGACGGCGTCAAGGCGGCGAACAACCACAACGCAGTCCGGGAGTTCGCCGCCGAGCACGGCGCACACCAGTTCGACGTCGGCGACGGCATCTGTCACGCCGTTCTCGTCGAGGAGGGGTTCGTCCATCCCGGCGATCTCGTCGTCGGAGCCGACTCGCACTCGACGACGTATGGAGGGATCGGTGCATTCGGCACTGGCGTGGGTTCGACCGACCTCGGGACCGCGCTCGCGACCGGTGACCTCTGGTTTCGCATCCCGGAGACGAAGCGCTTCGAGGTGCACGGCGACCTTCCGGACGGTGTCTACGCGAAGGACCTCATCCTGAAGTTCATCGGCGATGTCGGCTTCGACGGCTGTACGTACCAGGCCGCCGAGTACGGCGGCGGCGCGATCGAGTCGCTCCCGATCCACGAGCGACTCGTCCTCTCGAACATGGCGATCGAGATGGGCGGCAAGACGGGATTCGTCGAACCCGACGAGCGAACTGCCTCATATCTCGAACACCAGGCGGGGATCGAGTGCGACCTCGACGGACCCACGTCGCCGGACGACGACGCGGTGTACGAATCCATCCACACTTACCAGGCGACCGATCTCGCACCCCAGGTGTCGAAACCCGCGAACCCCGAGAACGCGGTCGACGTCGGTGCGGTCGAAGGGACACCGATCGACCAGCTGTTCGTCGGGACCTGCACGAACGGGCGCTACGAGGACATCAAGCTGGTCGCCGACGTCGTGGAGGGCGAAGAACTCGCACCGAACGTCCGGATGGTGGTCGTCCCCGCATCGGGATCGGTGTACCGCCGAATGTTGGAGACGGGCGTCTTCGAAACGCTCGTCGATGCCGGGGCGATCATCCAGAACGCCGGCTGTGGCCCGTGTGCGGGCTACCACCAGGGCGTCCTCGGCGACGGCGACGTCTGTCTCGCGACCGCGAACCGGAACTTCCCGGGTCGCGAGGGATCGATGGACAGTAGTGTGTACCTCGCGTCGCCGGCAACTGTCGGCGTCTCGGCACTGTATGGCGAGATCACCGATCCGCGCCGTGGCGATCCCCAGCGATACGACGACGTGGTTCTGACCGAGGAGGTGCCGACGTGACGACCGACCTCGATCACGGTCAGGCGTGGACGTTCGGCGACGACATCGACACCGACCAGATCACCCCCTCGCGGTTCATCGTCTCCAGCGACCCAGAGGAACTCGCCGAGCACGCGTTTGAGGACCTCCGCCCAGCGTTCGCGGCAGAAGTCTCGGAGGGCGATTACGTCGTCGCAGGCCACAACTTCGGCTCCGGCTCGTCGCGCGAACACGCCCCGCTCTCGCTCATCGGTGCAGGAGTTTCAGGAATCGTGGCGCAGTCGTTCGCGCGGATCTTCTTCCGGAACGCGCTCAATCTCGGGCTCCCGGTGATGATCTGCCCAGCCGCCGACCAGATCGACGACGGCGACGACGTCAGCATCGACCTCGGCGACGGCTTGGTCCATAATCACACGACCGACGAAACCTACGACGCCGAGCCACTCCCCGAGTTCCTGCAGTCCCTTGTCGACGAAGGCGGACTGAAGGCGTACACGAAGACGAAACTTGGAACGGAGTAGTGCGTCGCAAAGCAGCGGACAGTCGTCCGTTTGCAGCCGTAGAAATATAACTAATTGCTCAGATTAACCCAGTGAGATCGGCGACGAAGCCCGTGCTCGCCCCCGTCCGTCGTCGGTCGATACGCCGATCGCTACGGACCAGTCGGGTCGTTCATCTCGGTCTCGGACAGTCGGACGCCTTTCCCGACGAGGTGGCGGAGCTGCTGGCGGACGAAGTCCTCCTCGCGGGTGCCCCGGGTCGCGAGGACGTACACCCGGGAGTTCCCCGCCGGGCGCATCGTTCGGCCAGCACGCTGGGAGGCCTGGCGGCGCGACCCACCCAGCCCAGAGGCCATGATGGCGACCTCGGCGTTCGGGAGGTCGATCCCTTCGTCGCCGACCCGCGAGACGAGTAGTCGGGATCGTTCGCCACGTCGGAACTCGTCGAACAGCCGCTCACGCTCGGCATGGCGGGTCTCGCCGCTGATGAACGGCACGTCGAGCGCGTCGGCGTACTCGCGACCCTGGTCGAGCCACTCGACGAACACGAGTGCCTTCGCGTCGGGGTGGTCGTCGAGCAAGGAGCGGACGGCGTCGAGCTTCGCGGTGTTCGTGCCGGCGACCTGCCGACGTTCGTGACCCTCGGCGCTCGCGTACTCCTCGCGGTCGATCTCGCTCCCCCACGGCACGTATCGGAGTTCGACCTCGGGCTCGGCGACGAACCCCGCCTCGAACAGCTTCGCCCAGTCGGTGCCGATCGGCGGGCCAATGAGTGTGAATATTTCTGATTCCTTGTCGTCCTCCCGGACGGGTGTCGCTGACAATCCGAGCCGATGCTTGGCCTGGAGATCCGCGCTCCGGCGGAACACCTTGCTTGGAATGTGGTGGACTTCGTCATAGACGATCAGTCCCCACCGGCGTTCGTCGAAGAGCTTGCGGTGGCGGTCCATCCCGGCGGTTTGGTAGGTCGCGATCGTCACCGGCCGGATCGACTTCTCGCCGCCGTGGTACTCGCCGACCTGGTCCGGGTCGAGATCGGTGTGAGTGAGGAGTTGATCGCGCCACTGGCCCGCGAGTTCGCGACTCGGCGCGAGGACGAGCGTCTCGCCGCCGACGTCGGCCAACGCGGCGATCGCGGCGATCGTCTTTCCACTTCCCGGTGGCCCGACCAGCACGCCCGCACCGGATTCGAGGAACTGCTCGACCCACTCGCGCTGGTACTCACGGAGTTCGAGCTCGAGATCGACATCGAGTTCGGCACCCTGTTCGAGATCGCGCTGGTCCTGGACGGGGTAGCCCGCGTCGTAGAGCGTGCGCTTGATCTCGCTTTCGGAGCCTTCGACCACCCAGCTCTCGGTGTCGGTGATCGGTGCGTGGAGGTGGTCGTCGTCGAGGTGCTGGCGGGCGATGTTGCCCATCAGCGACGGATTCGTGGCTTCGAGCACGGTGTACCCGTCGGAATGGGTGGTCAGCGCGAACTGCCGGGCGCGATCCCACTGGCTTTCGATCCACCCCTCCAGATCGGGCGAGCGACTGTCTCTTATACACATCTC